>DASZFN010000706.1:0-4035 GCA_035939715.1 Gemmataceae bacterium
GCCAGTCCCAACCCGCTGCCGCCCGGCTTGGTGGAGAAGAAAGGGCGAAAGATTTTCGAGAGAATATCCGGCGTCATTCCCTTGCCCGTGTCAATAAGGCTCAGCGCGATATGGCCCGGCTCTTCCATCGCCTGGATCGTCAACTGTCCGCCCTCGGGCATGGCCTGTTCGGCGTTGAGCATGAGGTTGAGCAGCGCCTGCTTGAGCATGTCCCGGTCCATGGCCACGGACGGCAGATCGGCCGGCAAGTAGACTTTGATTTCGATATTTGCCTGGCGCGCCGTGGGCGCAAAGAAATCGACCATCTCCTCGACTACGCCGGCCAGGCTGTCCGGCTGAAGCTTGACATCGACGATGCGGGCAAAGCGCAGGAAATCGTTGGAGACATTGACGAGGCGTTGCACCTCGTTTTGCAAGCGCAAGACCCGCTCCAGGGCCCGGCGTTCGCGCTGTGTCTGCGGCTCGGCAAAATCTTCCGCGAGGAGCTGGAAGTTCAGCCCCAATGTGCTGAGATGGTTCTTGATTTCGTGGATAAAGCCGCCCGCCAGCTCGGCCAGCTCCGCGTAGCTCCTGTCCCCCGAGCGGCGCTCAGTGCCTTCCGCCATCCGGGTTGTCTCCCTCCGGGCGTCTGCGCGGCGGCGGCCCCTCGGCTTGCCGCCGGGGCGGGCCTTCGCTGCCGCCGGGCGCTCCGCCGCGTTGCTCGCGGAGCACGGCCTTGCGCGACAGCTTGACGCGGTCCTGGTCGTCGATGGCGATCACCTTGACCTGCATGATGTCGCCGACCTTGCACACGCTGTCCACCTTGTCCACGTACTTGTCGTCCAGTTCGCTGATGTGGCACAGGCCGTCGCGGCCCGGCAGGATTTCAATAAAGGCGCCGAAGTCCTTGATCGATGTGACGCGGCCCTCGTAAATCTTGCCGACGCGCACTTCCTCAGTCAGGGCCTCGACTTTTTGGCGAGCGGCTTCCGCCTTGGCGGCGTCCATGTGGGAAATGTAGACGGTGCCGTCGTCGTCCACGTCCAGCTTGGCGCCGGTCGATTCCTGAATGCCCTTGATGGTCTTGCCGCCGGGGCCGATGAGCAGGCCGATCTTTTCCGGGTTGATGTGCACCGTAATCAGGCGCGGCGCGAAGCTGCTGATCTGGCCGCGCGGCTGGCGCAGCGTCGTCAGCATGGTCTTGAGAATTTCGCGGCGGGCCTCGCGGGCCTGGTCCAGCGTGGCTCGGATGATTTCCTCATTGATGCCGTCGATCTTCAGATCGAGCTGAATGCCGGTCACGCCACGGCCGGTGCCGGCCACCTTGAAGTCCATGTCGCCATAATGGTCTTCATCCCCCATGATGTCGGTAAGCAGGGTGAAGCGGTTCGGCTCCTTGACAAGGCCGATGGAGATGCCGGCCACCGGGTCGGAGATCGGCACGCCGGCGTCCATGAGCGACAGGGTGCCGCCGCAGACGCTGGCCATGCTACTCGAGCCGTTCGATTCAAGAATGTCGGAAACCACCCGGATCGTGTACGGGAATTTATCGGGACCCGGAATGACTGCCTTGAGGCTTCGTTCTGCCAGGGCACCGTGGCCGATCTCACGCCGCCCCGGGCCGCGGATGGGCCGGCATTCGCCGACGCTAAACGGCGGGAAGTTGTAATCGAGCATGAACTTCTTGCTATATTCTTCGAACAAACCGTCCACGCGCTGCTCGTCGCTTACCGTGCCGAGAGTCGTGGTAACGAGGGCCTGGGTTTCGCCGCGTTGAAAGACGGCCGAGCCGTGCGTGCGCGGCAGGACGCCCACCTCGCAGGTGATCTGCCGAA
Source organism: Gemmataceae bacterium (assembly GCA_035939715.1). Lineage (GTDB taxonomy): Bacteria > Planctomycetota > Planctomycetia > Gemmatales > Gemmataceae > DASZFN01. The sequence continues at coordinate 1,815 of DASZFN010000706.1, forward strand.
GCTGGCGCGGATTGCGGCCGTCGATGCGCTTGCCTTCGAGAATCAGGTCGCGGACGACGCGCTCCTGCAAGGCCTCGAACGCCGCGGCCACCTGCTCCGGGGTATACTTCGGCTCTCCGTCTTCGGGGAGAAATTCACCGACAATTTTGTCACGCAGCTCGCGCACCGCGTCCGAGCGGTTGTGCTTGCCGGTGGTCTGTTTGCGCTCGCGGAATTCGTTGTAAAAGCGCTGGCGAAACATCTCGATCAAGGGATTGGCCGCCACAGGAGCAGGCGGGGCTTTCGCTTCCAGCCCGGCGTCCTTGCGTAGCTGCTCGATCATGTCGACCACTTCCCTGATGTGCTGGTGGGCGTAGAGAATCGCTTCCACCATGTTCTCTTCGGACATTTCGCGGGCGAAGCCCTCGATCATGGTGATGGCGTCGCGTGTCCCGGAGACTACCAGGTCCAGCTCGCTCTCTTCCAGTTGCGAGTGGGTCGGCATCAGCACAAAATCGTTGTTGATCCTGCCGACGCGGACAGCGGCGGTCGGCTTCAGGAACGGGATATGCGATACGTGCAAGGCGCCGCTGGCGCCGATCATCGACAGCACGTCCGGGTCGTTTTCCTTGTCCGCGGACAGCGTCGCCGCCATGATCTGCACTTCATTGTGATAGCCGGCGGGAAAGAGCGGCCGGATAGGCCGGTCGATCAAGCGCGAGGTCAGGATTTCCTTGGTGGTGGGCCGGCCTTCGCGTTTGATAAAGCCACCCGGAAACTTGCCCGCGGCGTAGGTCTTTTCCCGATAATCGACCACGAGCGGAAAGAAATCCCGGCCTTCATCGGCCTCGCCTTCGACGGCGGCGACCAGCACGACCGTGTCGCCGTACTGGACGATCACGGCGCCGTGCGCCTGCTTGGCCAGTTTACCGGTTTCGATTCTGAGACTCTGAGCGCCGAAAGGACGTTCTACATGACTTGCCTGCACGACTGATTCCTCGCTGTTGCCGGCAGGAGAATGACACGTGGAGAGGTGAGTAGTGAGTGATGAGTGGTGAGTGGATCACTCACCACTCACTACTCACCACTCACTGCTATTTACGCAGACCCAATCGGCTGATGACCGATAGGTAGCGGTTGCGGTCCCTGTTGCGAAGATAGGTCAACAGGCCGGACCGCTTGCTGACCATCATCAACAGGCCGCGCCGGCTGGCGTGGTCTTTCTTGTGCGTACGCAGATGCTCAGTCAACTCGGTAATCCGTGCCGTGAGCAAAGCGATTTGCACTTCCGGCGAGCCCGTGTCGGTTGCCTCGCGCCGGTACTCGTCAATGATTTGCGTTTTGCGGTCCTTCGTGATCGACATCAGGAATCCTCGCCGCCTCCGCCGTGTACTACTCCTGCCGAGACTTTCTTATACCTTTAAACGTTTTGATGCCTTGAATGTATCAGTCCGAAGCAAGATTGCAAGTTCGATTTTCAGGCCGTGCGGTTTAGAATAGCGTTCGTGGGCATGCAGACAAGCTGCCAACTTTCAGGACATGCAAAAGCGGAGACTTCCACCCATGGTCTGGATCAAAACGATTTCCGCGCAAAACGCCGATGCGGACCTAAAGCATTGCTTCGAGCAGGTTTACGCCCTTTACCCGCCGGAATACGCCGTCGAGGTGCCCGCTGTCCGGCGCAGCGACGGCAGCGCCGACAGCATCACGGAAGCGCATAGCCTCATTCCCGCCGCGCTCTTGCACGGCATGGCCACCTGTGGCGTGCTGCTCTCGCCTCAGCTGCCCCTGTCCCGGCGGCAACACGAGATGATTGCCACCGTCGTCTCCGCTCTTAACCGCTGCTTTTACTGAGTGGAAAGCCATGCCGAGTTCCTGCGCTGCGTGAGCCTCGACGAGGAACTCGCCGCCGCGTTGCGGCGGGACTACCGACAAGCGGTGCTGTCTGAACAGGATCGGGCGATGCTGGATTACGCGGCGAAGCTTACCCTCAATCCGGCCCAGGTTTGTGCAGAGGATCTGGACCAGCTTCGCCGGGTGGACTTCGACGATCGGGCAATTCTGCAGATCAACTTGATCGCCAGTTGGTTCAACTACATCAATCGCGTGGCGGATGGTCTGGGGGTGGGAAGGTAGCTTCGTGGGGCAGGTCTCTAACCTGCCGTGCAAGTTGGAAACCTGCCCCACCAGTAGCCGGCCAAGCTTAGGGAAATCAACCAAACCGGGGCGTCTTACGGCGTGT
>DASZFN010000707.1:0-2071 GCA_035939715.1 Gemmataceae bacterium
GCGCGGCGACGTCGGCGGCCGAAGGCTGGGGGATGCGCGTCAGCATCCAGACGAATAGTACCAACGGCCCGGCGAAACACAGGCCGGCGGCGAACGGCATCCAGTAGGGTGAGACGCCCACGGTCAACAGCCAGGCGCCGACCCCCTTCGTGACGCCGTCGGCCACAATGAAGCTGGCGCACAGCCACCCGGTAAGCGCTTCGGTCTGGCGGCGGCCCTCCAGAAAGCCCAGCACCAGGCCGAAGACCATACCGAGCGGCAGGCCGTTCAGAAAAAGAAAGACGAGATTATAGGGCGGCGGCACCAGGCCGAAGAAGAACAGTGCCAGCTCCGCGAAGCCGATCAAGGCCAGGATGCCGGCGGCGCGCTGCTCGCGTTTCATCTCCGCGATGACTTTGATGCCCAGGAATTTCGAGATCATGTAGCCCAGCGTCTGCGCCGTCACCAGCAGCGGTTTGTAAGCCAGGTCGCCGAGGGATTCCCCGCCGTAATCCGAGGCGGCAAACGGCTTGCGGTAGGCGTACATGCAGAAATATGTGCCGAACGCGGCGACGATGCACCACACGGACAGTCCAAACTCGCTGGTCTTGGCGGGCGTCCGATTAGGCGGCGCGGCCATCGCCGTCGTGACGGGTTTCATGAGGGACGCCGCGGTTGGACAAAGGATTCCAGCAGCGTCCGATATTCTTCGAGGGGTGGTATCGTCATGTCGGGGACCTTGCCCATGTCGTCAAAGCGGCGCAATTGCAGCGCCGCCTGAAAATGCGGGTGTTTCTCGAAGGCGTCGGCTTCGGCCTCCGTCATCGGCCCGCCCTGCAGCTCCAGGCTCAGGCGCGACGACGGCGACAGGCCGTCGCGGTAAGCCGGCCGCCGTCCGCACAGATAGCGCTTGGCCGCCACGTGCAGCCGAATCGGCTCGACGACCTCCGGCACGAATTGATCTTGCAGCCAGCGGGCGCCCAGCTCCTCATGATGGGCGTCCACGCCCTGGTCGGCGATGTCTTCACCCAGATCATGGACCAAATGGCCCACGTCGTGGAGCAGGCAGGCGGCCACAACCGCCGGCGGCTGGCCGAACTGCCGCGCGAAAAAGGCGGTCTGCAAGGCGTGGGTGCGCTCGGTGACGTCCTCGCCGTAGAGCCGGTCGCCGCGCTGCGCGAAGAGGTGGAAGATACGGTCCACGGTTTGTTGAGCAGTCATGGGCTTCTCCGCCTGGAATTTCAGGAGATTGTATGCGGTGAGACGCGCGCCCGCCAATGAATCCGCATGTTGGCGTGCCTCCGGCCAGTTCACTAAGATAGGCGGCAGCCCCCTAATCCCTTTGAAAGGATCATCCCATGAGACGGTGGCCACAACTCGGCTTGCTGGTCCTCGGCCTCGTCGTCAGCGCCGGCCCGGCCGAAGCGCAGACCACGTTGCGCTATAAGTTCAAGGAGGGCGAAAAATTCGGCTACACTCTCGACCAAAAGATTAAGATGACCACCTCGCTCATGGGCCGCGACTTTGAGGTTCACAAGAACCACATGGCGGACATGACGTGGCAGGTGCTCAAGGTGGACAAGGAAGGCGCGGGCCAGATCAAGCTGACTTTTACGCGCGTGAAGATGGACATGGATTCGCCGCAGGGCAAGGTCGAGGTCGATTCCAAAAAGCCGCGCGAGCTTACCGATCCCGCCGGCAAGGTGCTCAGCCAGGTCGTGTCGATATTGGGGAGCCTGGAGCTCACCTTCACGATGGAGCCCACCGGCGAGATCAAAGACCTCGTCCTGCCCGAGCAGGTGAAAACCAGCCTCAAGAACCTGCCCGGAGCGGAAGGCATGGGCGATTTGTTTTCCGATGAAGGGCTCAAAAAACTGGTCCACGGCGGCATCGTGCTGCCCAAGGAAGCGGTCAGCCAGGGGAAAACCTGGAAGCAAAACGTCGATATGAAGCTGCCCATGGGCCGGATCAAGGGGGACTTGCAGTTCACCTATGAAGGACCGGAAGAAAAGGACGGCAAAAAGCTCGAGAAAATCGGCGTCAAGCCCGACTACAAGATCGAATCCGCTCCCGACTCACCCGTGCAGGTCAC
>DASZFN010000708.1:0-3012 GCA_035939715.1 Gemmataceae bacterium
GAGGGCGGCAAGGAGCCAGGGGTCCAGCGGCCACGAGCGCAGAAAAGCGTCGAGCGTGGGGCTCATGGCAGTTGCTTTCCGGGAGTGAGGGCCACCGCACCGGCCTTGGGCTGGCCCGGCGGCCGCAAGCTCGTCAGGAAATCGACCAGGGCCGTCATCTCGGCGGGGCTGATCTGCTTGCCGTACGCAGGCATGTTGCCGCCACCCGGCGTCCCATTACTGATCTGGTCGATCAACTGGTCGCGCGTGAGTTTCTTGCCCACCAGCGTCAGGTCAGGACCGCGCTTGCCGCCACTGCCCTGCAGTGCGTGACAGTTCCGGCAGTCCTTGTTTTGGAAAAGGGCGGCACCTTGCAGGCGCAGCGGCGTGCTGTCGTGAACAAGATCCTCCGGGACCGGCTCACCGCTCCATGCTGTCATTTGGGGGGACCAGGGTGACGTCGCTCCCTCGTAGGTGAGCGCACCAAGAACGGTATAGATCACGATCACCGTTAGCACCGCCACGGGCCGCCGACTGGGAGCGCGCTCGCCGCGGTTGCTGATGAATGGAACGAGGAACAGTGCGACAATGAGCAGCACAGGAAAGACGAGGATGATAAAGGTCTCCGCCGACGGCGGGCTCAACGACAGCAGCGCGAACAGCCACAAGAACGGCCATTCCGGCCTGGGATTGGCGCCGGGAAGCGTCGGATCCGGTGGACCGCTGGGGCCTTTCGGTCCCAGCATCGCAGCCACAACAAGCACGATGACGACCGCCAGCGCGGAAAAAAAGGCGTCCTTGAGCATGGCGTCGCCAAGGAACGGCACGCCGGCCTTGAGCTGCTCCTCATATTCCGCGTCATAGGTTTTCGGATCGACCTTCTGTCCGGGCACGGGCGGCGCGCTGACGCCGCGCTTGAGGACGAGCCAAAGGTGAGCCGCCAGGAATACCAGCAGGGCGCCCGGAATGATGAACACGTGCAGCGCGAAGAAGCGGCTGAGCGCATCGCCGCCGATCACTGGGCCGCCGTACATCACGCGCACGATCCATGGTCCGATGATGGGTACTCGGCCGGCCATCGAGCCGCCGACGGCCAGGCCCCAGTACGCGTCCGGATCCCAACGCAGGATCTGTCCGGAGAAGAACATGCCGAGCGTACACAACAGCAACAGCACGCCCAAAACCCAGGTCAATTCTCGCGGATATTTGTAGGCCCCATGCAAGAAAACCTGAGTGGCGTGTGCCAGCACGAGGACCACCATACCTGAGCCGGCGTAATAGTGCAGTGCCCGCAAAAACCAGCCGAATGAATGGTTGTAATTCAGGTACAGCAGACTGTCGTACGCCTTATCGGCGCTCGGGACATACACGAGCGCAAGGCCAATGCCGGTGAGAATCTGCACGAAAAGCATCGTCATCGACGCGCTGCCGAAGATGTACCACCAACCCATCCGTCCGGCTGCGGCACGCGGGATGGGGTGACGCATCATGGGCAACAGCGTGGCGCGCAGGCACAACCTTGCGTCGATCCAGTTTCCTGTCGCCGTCAGCAAGCGTCTCATGACCGGTCGCCTTTCCGGAGGGGATCTTGCAGGGTCGGATAGTGCGGTGCCTGGACCTCGAGATGCTGGACGCCGTCCTCGTATGTCACACGGTAGTCACACTGGAAAAGGCCGCGCGGCGGCGGACCTGAAGCACGCTCGCCATTGGCGTAGTAAACGCCGCCATGGCAGGGGCACATGAACAAACCCGATTCCTGAAACCATGACACCGGACAGCCCAGATGTGCACAGTTCACGGCGAAAATCAGGAAGGTGTGCCCCAGGGTGGGATCTTTCGTATACTCCGCATGCTCGCCCTCGTAGCGGACGAAGACGCCGCTATGGGCGACGATGCCGTCCCAGGGTTGCTGAATGGGGTTGTCGAAATCGACTCGCCGGGTCTGACCCTGGGGAAAATCCTTGACCGGACCGAGCCGGACCCATTTCTCGGGCGCCTTTGGCGCACCCAGGAGGTAGCCGATAAACGGGATGCCTGCTGCAAAAGTGACGACGGCCCCAAGGCCACAGGTTAGCCACAACAGGAACCCCCGCCGCTCCGGCGGAGGAGAGATCTGGGCAGTCGGAGATTCGGCCGAAGGAGCGACCTGCACAGTGGAAGATTTGGATGTGGTTTCCATGTTGGAATACCTCCTTGAGGGACGGAAGCGTGTCAGTCATCCTTTCCGGGTGGAGACTGCCTCCAATGGGCGAGCAGTGCGGTCAGGTCGTCGATATTCGCGGAAGAAAGCGGGTGAAAGTCAGTCGGCCGCCCTTTTTGGCCGTCAAACGTGGGCATGCCGAGATCGGGCCGGCCCGTGATGATGATGCGCCGCAGAGCCTGGTCGCTGATAAGGGCCAGGAATGCCGGGTCGCTGTTTGCTCCGGCATGTTCATGCCCTTTGACGCCGCCCTGGCCGTGACTGCCATGGCAGCCGGCGCACGCCTCGGTAAAGACCTTCTTGCCACGTTCTAGTTGGGTGTCATCACAGCAGGCACCGTTCATCTCGGCTGGCAGGAGGTACGAGGGCAGAGACTTCGTCTCGACGCTACTGGGTGCCCAGCGTTTCTTGATGCCTTGCGCTAATACTTTAACCTGGTCCCCGGTCAAGGGGCCGCCCTTCTCGACAAGAAAAGCCGGCATGGGACTTCGTTGACTGAGTGTGACCGATCGCCCTTCGGCGATCACGTGCTGCAGCTCATCGTCGGGCACTATGGCGAGGAAGATTGGATCGTTAAGGGGCGGTGCCGCACCGAGCTTTCCGTCTGCGCCGTGGCAGCCGGCACAATGGTTCGAATAGAGCTGATCGAAGTCGGCGATCTGGTCGGCCCGCACAGGCCGGTCGGCGGGTTTCGGCTGGCCGGGGAAATCGCAACCGGTCGCGAGCGCGGCGAAGAGTGCCACGAGCAACCAGGCTTTTTTGTGCCATTTCCTCATGCCGAACCTCGTTCTGGCCCCGGGCCGGCTGGCGGGATATGGATCGTCTCCGAGCGG
>DASZFN010000709.1:0-5285 GCA_035939715.1 Gemmataceae bacterium
CGCCGCTGTGGGCGCGCCAGGCGTCGTGCCCGAGCATCGCGAGCGCGAACAGCAGCCAGATTTCCACAAACTCGCGCTGCGCGGACAGGCGCTTGAGGTCCGACCAGGTCGCCACGGTGAACGAGCCGAGCAGGAAAGCCAAGCCGAACTGCTGCATCGGCGCCAGCTCCAGCGCCGGGGTGAGCCAATCGGGCAGCCAGGTCGGGAGGCTCATGGCCGTCGCTCCGAGGTCACGCGAGACGGCTTTCCACGGCGGTCGCCGTGAGCCTGCCCGCTTCGCGCCCCAGCATAGTCGGTCCCGCCGGCCCTGTCCACCGGAGAGAACGCTCAGGTGCCCCCTTCAGAGATAGCGGGGCAATGAGGTCTTGGCCGTGCCGATCGCGCACTTGGCGGACCGACTGCAGCAGTTCGCTTTTCAGTCAAAAAGCGCATTCTAAATTCCCAGTGTTTATCGGATTGTCGAAGTTTGGCGTCCGCTTCGGGGAGGAGGTTTTTGTGCAAGCGGGACGCTTGAAACCACAGGAGGCTTGCAGGCGATCATTTTGTCATGTACTGAAACACACAGGCGGCAGCGGAATTCGTATCAAAATCACCGGATGCGGCAATAATATGGTAGAGCGTACGCGTGGTCACCCGCCGAGTACAAGCCATGCCGATAGGCCAACTGAACCAGGTCCTCCAGCATCTTCGCCGGGCCGCGCTGCTGGGTCACGAGGCGGGTGTGACCGACGGGCAACTGCTGGAGCGCTTCCTGAAACAGCAGGACGACGCCGCTTTGGAAGCTCTCGTGTCGCGGCACGGCGCGATGGTCTGGGGCGTCTGTCGGCGAATCCTCTGCAATCACCACGACGCCGAGGACGCTTTTCAGGCCGCCTTCCTGGTCCTCGTCCGCCGGGCGGCGTCCATCGTTCCCCGAGAAATGGTCGCAAACTGGCTGCACGGGGTGGCCTATCGAACGGCTTTGAAGGCCCGGGCGACGGCCGCCCGGAGGAAGGTTTGGGAAAAGCAGGTGACGGACATGCCCGAACCCGAAGCGGCGCGGCCGGACGTCTGGGGCGACCTGCAACCTTTGCTCGATGAGGAACTGAGCCGGTTGCCGGATAAGTATCGTGTGCCGGTCATCCTTTGCGACCTGGAGGGCAGGACGCGGAAGGAAGTGGCCCGGCAACTCGGCTGGCCCGAAGGCACAGTCGCAGGCCGGTTGGCTCGGGCACGGCAGATGCTTGCCGAGGCGCTTACCCGGCGCGGAGTGGTGCTGTCGGGCACGGCGCTGGCGTTGGAGTTATCGCGGAACGCGGTTTCGGCGGCGGCGCCGGCCGCGCTGGTGGGTTCCACAATCAAAGCCGCGCTTCTGCTCGCGGCGGGGAAAGCGGCGGCGGGCGCAAGCTCGGCCCGGGTCGCCGCGCTAATGGAAGGAGTATTACAAACCATGGTGCTGACCAAACAAAAGACGGCTCTTGTGGTTTTTCTGGTTGCCCTCCTTGTTCTGAGCGGTGGGGCGCTCGCCTGGGCGACCCGCGCAGAGGAAAACGGCCCCGCAGTCGAGCAATCCGGGAAGGAGGGGCCCGGCAATAAGCGGAACGACGACAATCTCAAGAACACTCTGCTGGCGCTGGACAAGCACTTGTGGGAAGCCGCGTCCAGGGGCGACTGGCAGGAGATCGAGAAATTCTACGCGGACGACTATCTGGGCGTTGAGAACGTGAGCAAGAGCGACAAGGGGGCCAACGTGGGGACGGTCAAGACCCACCGTCCCGCTGACTGGAAGATTCGTGACGTCGATGTGGTCCGCGTGAACAACGACGCGGCGGTGCTGACGTACATCTACAGTTGCAAGGTACTTTCCCCTGAGGGCCGCCTGCTCCAAACACGCCGGGACCATCGGGTCACTCTAGTCTGGGCGCAGCGGCACGGCGGTTGGGTACTCGTGTACTGCCACGACCAACACGGGCGGCCGGGAGGTTTTGCCTCGGTGCCGGCCGTTAGCTTCACGACGGAGGCAGGGGTTTTGGAAAGGCAAATAAAGGCAAAGGCGAAGGTCCGCTCCGACCCCGGAAAGTGAGGTGCCATCCCGACCCAACGGCGCTATCGCTAGCCGGCGCCGCCAATAATTATCCAAACTGCCCAACTCCCACTGGCCATTAGAGCCAGTCCAGGTATTCGACGGAGCCCCCCGTGCTGGCGGCTGCGGAAGTCGCTTTGACTCACGCCCATGATCGGCGTACATTTTCATTGTCAATTTCGAGTCCGGCTTCCGAGGCCGAGGACTCGACCAATCTGCCGCGTTCTCGGTCCGCGAGTCTCGAGGACGCGGTTTTTGTTTTGCTCGTCTCGACTGGCCTCACCACGAATCGCCAGCAGCGCGCGACGGCAGCCGACTGGCACAAGCAGCGGCGTATGTGGCGTGGCTTGCTGGGCTAGTGGCTCGACATTGCCGCGACAGGGCGCAAACGTGGCGTTCTGTTGGCGACCGGTGTCGGTGATTTTGCGACAGGCGGAAAGCAGCCACGTTATCGACGCCTCTGGCAAAGTCGTGGCCCCGGGTTTCACTGATGCCCATGTCCACGGCGATCTTATGGTGCTGGCGGACCCCTTGCAGGAAGCGGGTATCCGCCAAGGTGTGACCACCTATGTCCTCGGCCAGGATGGAGTCGCCATGGCGCCCGCATCGCCGGCCACACTGGAATACATGCGCCAATACACCGCAGGCTTCAGCGGTATTCCAGAACTCGACTACTATTTTGGAAACCGTTTCCATTGTCAAACGGTTTGGGCGGCGGTGGCGCCGGTGTGGTCGTTCTGTTACGGTTGCAGGTTGTCGATGTCGATCCTCTCTCCGCCGGCGCGCGTGATGGCGGCGCGCATTTTTCGCTCATCGAAACCGTTTCGGCAGAAATGTAGCGTGCCGTCGACGGTGAAAAACGTGAATCCGTCCGTGAACACGCCGCCGAGTTTTGGCAGCGGCTTGTCCGCGTCGTACTTCAAATCCTCCGGCTTGGTCCACGGGACAGGCCTTTGCGCCTCGACGGCCAGGATCGTGTTTGCCGTGCCGTCGTGGACGTCCCGAATATGGAGCTCGATGAATCCGTCGAACATCGCGCCCTTGCCGACGATGACCTGGTAATAGGTGCCGTGTGGCTTACGGGTGATGATGCCCGGGGCCTTGTAGACAGCGGGCATCTTGGCCAGCAGCGTCTTGTTGTGCTTGCTGTCCCAGGGTTCATGCAGTTTGAATTCCTTGTACAGGTCGCCGGCGTCGAGAAACGGCAGGATGGCGACCCGCCAGCTCAGGAGCGGCTTATCGTTTTTGTCGCAAATGGCCGCGGTCGGAAAATGGCCGTGCTCATCCATGTACTTCACCAGGCCGAGCCCGATTTGCCTCAGGTTGTTGCCGCTCTCCTGTTTGTCGGACGCCACATCCCGGCCTGGGACTTCCTCCCCATCATTGCCGTCGTCTTGCTTTCCGGTATCGCTCGATAGGGCAGCGCTTTCGGCCGGCTTACCAGGGCCCGGCGGCTCGGCGGCCAATCCCCCAAGAGATAACAGAGTAATGCCGACCACCGGCACCAGGGTGGCAATCGACACCCCAAAGCCCACTCTCAGCGCGTTCTGCAGCATGGCCTGTAGCTCCTTGACAAAAAGTGGCCGCCACGCCGTGCCGAAACGACGGTCGTGCAGGCGGTTTCAACTATGACGTTTGTCCCCCGCCAATCTCCCGCGTTTGTGTTCGAATTTTGCAGCGCCCTATCAACATAAGCTGCGCATGCGCTCTGCTTCCAATCATGAAACGGCATGGGCTGGGTGGGTCTCACGTTGCAGCCGTTCAAGCGCAGCGCGAAAGCTGGCTCAGCTACTTCACCTTACCCGATGGGAGAACCGCTTCTTTTCGACGCGGCCGCTCTTTTGGCGGAACTACACCGGCCAGAGCAGATCGAAGAGCATTTGCCCACCACATCGGAAACCAGACTGCAGCGGCTGAGCCGTGGGAATGAATTGCTCTTCTTGCTCCAAAGGCAGATTGCCAAGGTTATTAGCGGACTGGATTTCGTCGTCAAACGCCGTTGAGATAAACAAACTGCTCTTATCCAGGCCCCCCGCCTGCCCGAACTGCAATCTCACTTTCTCAATGACACCGGACCACTTTTCCCCGATCGCAGCCGTGAATCTGCACATCCTCCGGATTGGTTTCCTCCGCAGGCAGGACCGTCCGCGCGGATGCTTGCCAGGCGGGTTCGGGGGAGGCGACCTGCTGCTTGCGCCGTCGTGTTATCAAGAACGCACAAAGGAGAAAACAACCGAGCACTAGCGCAACGATGAACGCCATCACAAAGATGATTCCGATCGCCCAGCTAGGATGCATGTTCATTTCTTGGGCGAATAAGCCTGAGCATGGTAACGGCTTCATGACGACGCTCCTGTAGAGCGGCGGAGTCTATACGGCGTGGAACCGGCACTCCGGTCGGCACGCTGTGTTATGGCCGCTTTACTTACTACTGGCGCAAAAAACTCAAAAAGTTACACGCGCGACATCTTTTCAGGCCAACGCGGCGAACAACTCGCGGATTTCGTCCTCGATATCTTCGGTTGTGTCCACGGTGCGAGCGATCTCTTCGCGCACCAGCTCGCGAAATCGGCTGCGCAGACGGTGGGCGGCCACCTTGACCGCCCCTTCGGTCATCCCCAGCGCTTGCGCCATCTTTCCGTGCGGCAGGGCGGTGTGCTCACCCATCAGGAAAACGCGGAGATGATCGAAGAGAGCGCCTTTGTTTTTTTGCACGAATTCCTCGCGCAGCCGGGCCAGCACCTGGTCCAGCATAGCCAGGGCCCAGCGGCGGGCGAAGAGCTTTTCCGGAGTCAGCGTCTGCGCCGTCTCGGTGCCGTAACAAGTCTCGGCGTCAGCCAAATCGAGCGGGAGAACCGTGCGCCCGCCCCCGCGTTTCTGGGCCCGCTCCTTGCCGCGCTCGTGGCTCAGGTAGTGCTTGCAGGCCGTGAGCAAGAAGGAGCGGAATTTCCCTCTGGCCCGATCGACCATTTCCAGTGTGTGCTGTTCGAGCAGCTTGGCAAAGAATCCCTGCGTCAGGTCCTGGGCCTCGTGGGCAGTGTAGCCCTGGCGCCGGATAAATGCATAGAGCGGATACCAGTAGCTCGCGCACAGCGTCGCCAGCGCCTCCTGCGCCTGCGGCGAAACAGGACCCTGGGCGGCGGCGACGATGCTCCAGTGCGTGGTGGCAAAACGGCCTGCCGAGGCCGCCTGGCGCCCGGAGTCAGAGTTCACGGGAGTTTGT
>DASZFN010000710.1:0-5318 GCA_035939715.1 Gemmataceae bacterium
CGTCACTTCCATGGTCGGGAAGCCGGCGTGGATTTGCAGGGCGATGACGCCGTCCTCCGGTAGGTTGGGGAACTCTTCATCGACGGCGACGGCGTCGTTGACCTTGATCGTCACCTTCTTGCCGACGCACTTGATCGAATAGTCGTTGAAGTCGTCCTTCTTGAGCACTTTTTCGACAAGGTCTTTGGGGGCCTGTTGCATCATGCCGCCGAACAGTTCGCCATAGAGGCTGCCCCAGTAGATGTCGCCGATGTCGCATTGCGGGCCCTTGACGGCGAAGTGCTTGCGGTCGGCGATGCTGCTGCGAATCTGCACGCCGCTGTTGCCCTTGCCGTCCTTCAGCCGGATCTGGAAGGTCAACTCGAAGTCCTTGTACTTCTTCTTGCTGCACAGGAAGGTATTGAACTTTAGACCCTCGGCGGGCGCCGTGCCGACGATGGCGCCGTCCTTCACGCTCCAGTACTCCATGAGCCCTTCCCAGCCGTCAAAATCCTTGCCGTTGAAGAACTCCTGGGTAGCTGCGTCATCTCCGAGAACAGGACTCCAACTCCAGGCCAGCAAGCCGGCAAGGCCAATGGCGAGCATGCACAGGTAACGCATGAAAGACCTCCGAGGGTGAATGCGGGCGGCGGCTGCCGCTTACTGGTTCGTGCTTTCCGGCGGGTTGGCATTAACAGCGGCGTTTTCGGCGCCAGCGGCGGGCGCGCTCTCGTCCGCCCCCTGGCCGCTCGCAGATTGGCGGGCTTGCGAAATCGTTGAAGCCCATTCGTCCTCGTGCAAGAGTTCCAGGGCGCCTTCGCGCAATTGCTCCTGCGTGAAGCCGAGCTTTTCCAGTTGGAGGAAAAGAGCGGCCAGCTCCGCGCGGAGATACTCCTTGGGATCCGCAGGCTGCACGCCGAAGCGGTCGCCGCCGCGTTTGCCGGCCCGCGGATGGCGGTGCAACTGGCCCTGGCTCACCTGTTCGAGGAGCACCGTTTCCACGTGCGTCACGGCATAAGCAGGGAGCTTGCGGCGCAGCTCGGGGAGGCCCAGGGCTTCCTCCTGGAGCACTTCGCGCACCAGCGCCGCGACGTGCACCGGCATCGGCCGGTCCCAGTAGCGCTCCTGCTGGCTCCGGTACTTGGGATACGGGATCAAGACATTGGCGGCGGCTTGCCGTCTCAGGAACTCGCCCAGCTCTTCCGGCGCGATGTTGCGCAAGGCCGCGGGGAGTTGGGCACGAATTTTGGAAACCGTCAGGGGTTCAGAGCTGGCAGCCAGGATACGCTGCACGGCGGTGGGAAGGTCGGTCTGCGTGGTTGGTTCGGCCGTTGTCGGGGAGGTCGTCTCCATGTGGTTGTTCCTTCCTGTGCTGTGAGTGAGGGCTGGCCCCTTCGCCAACGCATTTACAGTGAACTTATGGAGATTGCCGCAAAGGTCGAGAGGGCAAACCTCAGGCAACCGCACTCATCCAGATCTCGCCGAAGCACTCATCCTGCTCGGCGGCGGCACGCCGCATGCGCACCAGCTCCAGGACGGCCAGGAACATGCCGACCAGGCGGCTGCGTTGATAGGGCGGCGTGAACAGCGCGGAAAAAGGCAGCCGCCCGGCGCGCTCCAGGTGCTGCACGATTTGCTCCATGTAGACGTGTACCGGCGTTTGATCGACCACGATCTGCTGCGGCTGCAAGGCCAACGTCTCGCGCATGAGCCGGCCGAAGGCGCTGACCAGGTCCCATAGCTCCACCTGCCGCAGCGGTTGCTGCGCCGGATTGACCGGCTCGGCCAGCTCGACCTGGGCGCGCGGCAACCGGCTCAGCTGCCGTTCCGCCTGGGCTTCGAGCAGCCCGGCGGCATCCTTGAATTTCTTGTACTCGATGAGCTGGCGAACCAGCTCCAGCCGCGGGTCGGCGTCCTCCTCCGCGTCCTGCTCGCCGCGCGGCAGCAGCATCTTGCTCTTGATCTCCATGAGCGTGGCCGCCATCACCAGAAAATCGCCCGCATGCTCCACGTCGATAAATTCCATGACGCGCAGGTAGTCGAGAAATTGTTCCGCCAGTCGCGCGATGGGAATATCGCAGATATCGACCTCATTGCGCTTGACCAGGAAGAGAAGCAAGTCGAGCGGACCGCGGAAGACTTCGAGATTGACCTGGTAATCCATGAGCGTTATTGTCCGGGAGGCGGAGCCGCCGGCAAGGTCAACTGGCGTTGGCGGCACGCCATTCGTGAATATCGGTGCGGCTGTGCGGCGTGAAGTGCTCGACCGCCGAGATGTGCATGTAGGCTTCGTAGGCCAGCGGCCCGAGCTGCTCCAGTTCGGACAGAGGCAACTGGCTTATCTCGCGGTAAAAAACCACGTCATTGGCTGCCGTCGTGGTGGCCAGCTCGGCCTCGGGCAAGGCTTTCTGGGCGATGTCCAGGATCTGTTGACCGGCAGCGCCATCGGGAACGGCGAGGATGTTGAACCGGGATTGCATGGCCTTGCCGCCGACGGCAAACGGCGGCGCCGCCTCGTCGAAGGCGCCGCGCAGGTCTTCCGCGGCGGGCCCGGCGCCGCCTATCTGCTTCAAGTACATTTCGGCCAGGTCAAAGCCGGACAGGCGCACGTTGACGAACTCTTCGGCTTCCTTTTGCATGGCGGCCTGCACTTCTTCGAGCATGTTCGTGTTCGACATGCACACGTGCGCCAGACCAATGAATTGTTCCTGAATGAGGGCTTGCATGACGGCATCGAGGTCCTGCAGCTCGCGCGGCGTGACCGCCTCGGAAAGAACCCCGGCCGCTTCCTCGAAGCTGCGGCAACCTACGGGAAACACTTGCCGCCCGGCCACCGCCGCGGCGCCGCCAAAACTGCGGGCCCGCGCCTTGTCAAAACTGCGTTGCAATTCCACCAGGCGCGTGCGGCAATAATTGATCTCACGCAGTTGATCGGAGAGCCGGCCGCGCAGGCTGACGTAAATCGCCGTCAGACGCTGCAGGATCAGGCTTTGCAGGCGCCAGCGCGGATAGACCGTCAGCAATTCCACGACCGTGCTGATCGGCACGCCCTGACGCCGCGTTCCTTGCTGGCCCGTCTGCAGGTTGGCCAGCAATTGACCCAGGCGCTTGTAGGCCTCCTCGGCGCGACTGGTGAGCTCCTTGGCCAGGGCTTCGTAATGGACCAGCGTCTTTTCAATCGTGGCGATGATCTGCCGCACGGCCTCTTCGGCGCCCGCCAGCCGAAAGCGCGGTTGCTCCAGCAGGCCAAAGGCAAAATGGGTCAATTTCTGGCCCCACTTGCCGATCAACAAATCGGAGGTCGTGCTCAAGGGCTCGGCGACTTTGCCCAGGCGCACGCCGGCGACCGGGTCGGCCCGGCCAACCAACTGCTCGACAAAGTCCAGGGCGGCGCCGAGAGCGGCGAATTGGTCGACCGGCGTTTTTGTCTCGATCCCCGCCAGCGGCGCCAGGCCTTCCGCGATGACCTCATCCATGCTTTTGCCGACGGCATCGCCACAGGCGGTGTTCAACCGGTTCATCATGCTTTCGCCGTCCGGGTTATACTGCGTCCAGAACTCGGCGACGGCGGCTTGCACAGCCTGTTTCAGCGGTGAGGCGTCCTTGCTGACCCAGCGGGAAACGATCTGCCGGCACAACCGGCTGCCGGCGCAACGCGTCAAGGCCCGCCGCGGCCAGGAGATGCGGTGCACGCCGAACACCTGGCAGGTCAGGCCCTTGCGCGGCGGTTCGGCCGCGGGCACAGCCGAGCGGCATTCCGCCGCCAGCCGGCCCAGCGGCGTGGCCAGCTCGCGGCGCAGCACGTCCGCTGTCACCTCGACCGCCTCGTTGACTGGGTCGTCGTCGTTCCGCTGCGGCAGCTCGACCAGCATGCAGCGATCGAAAGGTGCTTCCTGAATGGCCAGCGGTTTTTCCTTTTCCTCGTAGCGCGCGGTGAACGTGGAGCTCGGCGAAGAGAAATGGTTTAACTCCGTCAAGGCGGCAAACGTATTGCCCAGCGGCAGGGCGCGATTGCCTTCCCGGTCGGCGGGGGGCACCAGAAAAGCGCCGATAATTTCCGGTTTCTCGTACTTGGCCTGCTGCAACAGATGGCGCACCACGTAGGCGGTGTCCAGGAACATGCCGCCGCCCGTGCCGCCCGCCAGCCCCGCGACCACGTAGATCTTCGGCTGATTCGTGCGCACGCCCAGCCCGGTTTGGCTGGCGGCGCTGGCCAGCGCATCCGGCTGGGCGCAGGCCTGCAAATCTGCGAGCAGGCGCCGCGTGATCGCCCGGTAGTTGTCGATGAAGGCGAGCCGGCCCAGGGCGCGCATGCCCATGGTCTGCAGCGTCCGGGGAATCCGGTAGAGCATCTTCATGTCAAACCAGGTGTCGATGCTCGGCCGGCCCGACAGCGTGCGCAGGTAATGCCGCGGCCGATTCAGTTTGGTCGGCAACACCTCCGCATGCTGCAGGCGCCCCGGCGTCTCCGCGGCGCTGGCCATGCGCGCGGCGTCCTGATCGGTGTCGAGGTACAGCCAGCGAATATGAGGCAGCGCCTGCAGTTCGCCGAATTCTTCTCTTAACTGTTCGCGCAGCCGCAGCATGACGCGCAGTCCCTGCGCCCCGATGCCGACAATGAGCGCCGGATAAAGCACGCCCTCGCCTTGCGTGGCGTGCGGCGCCGGCGTGTCGGCGGCGGCGTCTGTCGCGCTACGTTGGCCGTCCGTATGCACGCGGATCCAGCGCGTGTCTTTCGATCCCGTCGCGCCGGGCCGGAGCGTGTCGCCCTGGTGTTCCGGCCGCTCCGGCAGCTTGCCGGTTTCACTGCCTTCCTCCTTGGCCGTGTCCGTTGTGCCACTCGGAGACGGCCTGGTTACCTGGCGCGGCTCCGGCGCCCGCTCGATCGGCGCGGCGCCGTATCCCTGGGCCGCCCTCAGCGCCAGCACAAACTCGCGACAGGTCGGGAAGCGATGGTCCGGGTTCTTGGACAGGGCCCGGCCGACGGTGAGCTGATCGCCGGTGGGCAACGAGCTCAGGTTGGGCGCCGCCTGCAAGTGCTGCATGATGAGCTGGCGGACGTTGCTGCCGTTGAACGGACGCTGCCCGGTCAGCAATTCCTGGTAAACGATGGCCAGGCTGTATTGATCGCAGAACCGGCTGACCCAGCCGTCAAAGGTTTCCGGCGCCGCATACACCGGCGTGACGCCGCCGGTCACCGACGCCATCATTCCCTCCAGGTCCTTGACCAGGCCGAAGTCCGCGACTTTGGCGTGGTTGTGGACCAGGAAGAGGTTCTGCGGCTTGATGTCGAGGTGCTGCAGCTGATGCTCGATGTTCATCAGGTCGAGCGCCTCGGC
>DASZFN010000711.1:0-2200 GCA_035939715.1 Gemmataceae bacterium
GCCTCATCCCGGTGGCCCAGCAATTGCAGCGCGACCGGCTTGCCGTACAGCGCGTTATCGTAAGCAGGTTTCGTTTTCAGGCATTCCTCAAAAGACGCCAGCGCTTCTTCGGGACGATTGAGATGCAGTTGGCACATGCCCAGGCCGAGTGTCGCTTCCGCCAGGTTCGGCGACATTTGGCTGGCCTTGCGAAACGCCTCCCCGGCCGGCTCGAATCGTTTCAGCTTTTCCAGGCATAGCGCCGAGTTGTAAATACCGGCGCGGTGATTCGGATAGGCGGCCAGAACTTTCTCGTAGTCTTCGAGTGCCGCTTCATATTGGCCCAGTTGGAACTCGAGATGCGCCTTGGTCCAGTCCAACTCGGGAAGCGCCTCGCCGTTTTCGATGGCGGTCCGGATCTCCCGGAGCGCCTGTTCGGTCTTGCCTTCCATATTCAGCGACAAGGCCTTCACCAGCGCGGCAGACTGCACCACGCGCTTCTGGCTCTGTGGATCTAAAACGTCGTGGCGCGCCAAGGCCTCAACGAGTTCGTCATCGACGAACCATAACCATTGGTCGGTGGTTTGTTCCATGGAGTTTTTCTCTGCCTGCAACCTTTTCAATTCTTGCCTCCAGTCAGGTACGAGATCGATGCGGACTTGATGCGCGCGCGTTCCGCGCGTTCATTCAAGAACCCGACGCCCCCCGACTTCAGCCGTTCATCCGTCCAAACGTCGACGGCTTGCCCCTGCACATAGGTGCTGAATTTCGCCCCCCGGACATCCACGCGGATGTTGTAAAGCGTGTCGCCGCGCACCGGAATATTGATGGGTACTTGCCCGATCTCGGTCTCGTGCCCTTGCACCACCGAGTACTTGATCAAAGCGATTTTCGGTGACAGCCCGGGCGCCACGATGGCCAGTTTCATCGCGTAGTAGTTATAAGGATCCAAGGCGCGGAACACCCAGCCGATACTCTTGCTGTCGATCTCGCCCTGGAATTCTATGCGGTAATCAGAGAGTTTGAGCGACGGACGGTACATCGTGATTTGCCGTCCGGCATGCGAGCCGTTGGTATCGCCGGCCCAGCCTTGCACCCAGCCGCCTTCTCCCAACATGATGCTCGGCCCTACACCATCTTCGGTGGCGGATGAGGCGGCGACTGGCCTATTCGATTTTCCGCTCCAGCCGAAATACATACCGCCCGCTGTTACGACCAACAAGATCGCGATCGTTAGCTTGCCCTTGAGCGATCCGATGAAAGACACATTCCCGTTCTGCTTCAACGTCGCAAATCCGGGCAATCCGTCAGGCGCCTTCTGAACCGCGGCGGGAGCATTTTGGGCGGCCGACGCTGCCGCCGCTTTTGTTTCGGCCGGCTTGGTTTCAGCCGGCTTGGTTACGGGCGACTTGCTTTCCGCAGGCTTGGTTTCAGTTGGTTTTGGCGGCGCCGCTTGAAGCGGCTTGGTCTCCGCCGGCTGTTTAGTCTCCGCGGGCTGCTTCGCCTGTATCGCCGATCCGCTGGTCTTCACGGTCTTTACCGCCGGAGCCGGTTTGGCCGGCGCAGGCTTGGCAGGCTGTTGCACGGGCTTGACGGGCAGCCCGGGTTTATCCGGCTGGCCTGTTTTGACTGGTTGCACGGGCGGCGCCGGCTTGGCGGGCGTGCCGGATTGCTTCGCCGCAGGCACCGGAATCTGCATGGTCTTGACTTCGGGGCTCGCCGGGGCCGCGGCGGCCGGCGCTTTTGCCTTCGGATCCGCAGCCTGAGTCTTCACCTGGGCGGCGCTCGGTTGCGGCGAGAACCCGGGTGGAGTTTTGGCCACTTTGGGGCGCAGCGGCAGGCCCTTCATGCGCGGCAATTCCGGCGAGATTCTCACGAGCGCCGTAGAATCCACTGCCAGAGCAGGTTTCGCGGGCGC
Source organism: Gemmataceae bacterium (assembly GCA_035939715.1). GTDB lineage: Bacteria > Planctomycetota > Planctomycetia > Gemmatales > Gemmataceae > DASZFN01. Next base: position 1,898 of record DASZFN010000711.1, read on the forward strand.
GAACGTTTTAAGCGGAATTGTAAAAAGATCGTGTGCCGATCGAGGGACCGGCTGTTCCTGCACCGCCTCCACGGCAACATCGATGGTCGCTGCCGGCGTTTCCACCGGAGCGGCGGGCAGCATGTTTGGTTCGGCCGCCGGAGCCACCAGTTCAAGTTCCGCGGCTTCCGGTTCCGGAGGCGGCCCGGCAGTCTCGTGCTCTTGAATCAGGTCGTGGTGAAGCTTCGAAAGCGCTTCGAGAGCTTCGCGCGGCGACGCGGACGATTCGTCCTCGTCGACCACTTCCAACGGCGCGCTTGGCTC
>DASZFN010000712.1:0-2656 GCA_035939715.1 Gemmataceae bacterium
ATTGCCGTTGACAGACTCCGAATGCGCACCAGGTTATACGCGGCGGCCGCAAAGGTGAACATCCATCCAACTAACTCCAACCCACGATGCCGCAGCTTTCTCATCCCGCCCACGGTTTTCATCCAACCGAAGATCTCTTCAATCCGCTTGCGCTTGCGTTGGCTGATCTCATACCCGGCATGCCGAGTGGTCCTTCCGTTGTAACGGGTCACATTGTTTTCCTTCGACCTCCTCACGGTAGTTCCCAGCGAGATTTATCGAATTAGCCCGCTTCCGAGTGCATCGTGACGTGAAGGAGCGGGATAGGATACACACTCGGATAGACACCGGTAGTATCCCGACAGGCTCGGGAAAGCCATTTGGAGCGCCCGGCAAAAGCGGCCGGGCGGTCTTCGCGTTTTATAGCCCAGGGCCTCCGCTCGGGAGTTTCACCAAAGAAATGCAGATTTTCTTGTTTTTCTCTGTTGGAAAGCAGACAGCCCTCCCGCGCCCCGATTGGGAACTGCGGGAGGGCTCTGGTGAGCCGATTTCTTCGGAGCCAACTCCGTCGCATCGGCCCTGGGCATCCACCCGGGCGCGACCCCGTGCGGACCTCGATGCGGCCAAGCCAGCTACAGCGGTAGCCGGTATTGGCCGTCAACTTGAACGATCAACCCTTCGCGGCAAGCGTCGCCGATCGCCAGTTGGGCGGTGCGTTTGGAACACTCGGTTTGCTCCATGACTTGCTGGCGGAGTTGGTTATACCGAGCCTGCCGTCCTAGACCAGCCAGCGCCTGAGTCACATGCTCCTGCTCCACTTTCTTGCGCGCAACCGCGGTCCGGGAGGGCGCCACCCCGGCGGCGGAAAAGCATAGCGTCTGCGAATCTAGTTGCAGCAGGCGGGGCTCAGGCGGCGCGGCGTAGCGAAACTGGAAGCGCAACTCCACGGCGGCGGCGAGATGGGCCGAGGGGCGCGTGAGCAGCAGGTAGGAGTCGCCCACCGCGTGCAGCGCCGAGGAGCCGCGAAAGGCGCTGCCGATCTCTTCGCGCCCGATGGATTTGCGCACGTGATGCACGACGATGAGCGCGGCCTTGGAAGCATCGCGCAGCCGCAAGAGGCTCTGGCACAGCGCCGCCATCGAGCGCGTATCGTTCTCGTCCTGATCGTGAGCGGAGTACAGCGGGTCCAGCACAATCACCTCGGCGGCGGCCTGGCGGGCGGCGTTGAGAAAGTGGTTCAGTCCTTGCGGGGCGCTGAGCAGATTGCCTCCCGCCCGCGTGTCCACCAGCAGGTTCTGATCGGCGGCGGCTCCCACGGATCGGCGCATCCTCGCCAGCCGACCCACAAACTGCGGCGTGGGCAACTCGAACTGGCAGACCAGAACACGGCGCGGCGCGGGGATGGTGAAGCCGGCGCGGTCTTTGCCCGCGGCCAGCGCCAGCGCCAGGTTGGCCACCAGCAGACTCTTGCCCACCTTGGGCTCGCCGCCCACAAACAAGATGCCCGACGGCGGCAGCAGTCCCGGTTCGATCCAGCCGGGCGGCGGCGCGGCCGGTTGTTCGGCGAGTAACTGCTGAAGCGATAACACGGCAGGTTTCACAGCGGCCTTCCCAGAGGTCTCTTTCACAGCATCGCCTCCGCGGTGGCATCGAGTAAGATGGCTTCATTGACGGTCTGCGATTTGGCGGCCGCCGCCAGCCGCAACGCCGTCATGGCCAGCTTATTGACTTTGCGCGGAATGCCCTTGGTGGCCTGATACATCCCTTGCCGAGCGCTCTCGTCAAACAGCGGATGCGACACACCGGCGGCTTTGAGTTGTTGCGCCAGATAGGCGTCGAGTTCCTCGCGCGTGAGTCCTTCCAGGTGGTACTGCGTACTGACTCGCTGCCTGAGGGCTTCGTGCATCTGCAAGGAAAGCGTGCGCCTCAGTAGCGGCTGACCCACCAGTAGCAGGGTGAGATAGCGGGAAGAATCCATGTCGAAATTCAGCAGCAGCGGGAGTTGTTCCAGGGCGGGATGCGGCAGCAGGTGGGCTTCATCGCAGATCAGAATGGGATGCTGCTTTTTGCTCTGGTTCAGGCGCACGATGGCGCCGGCAATCTGGCGCACCAGGTCGCCGCGGAAGTGCGCCGGCTCCAGGTCCAGTTCGAGCGCGATCTGGCGCAGCAGGTCCAACGCCGAGCCCGAGGAGAAGTGCACGTAGAGAATCTTGTACAAGCTGGTGTTGAGCGTGGCCGTGAACACGCGCGCGGCCGTGGACTTGCCCGCGCCCACTTCGCCGGTGATCAGTCCCACGCCGTGATGCTGGGCCAGAAACTCGAGCCGCGTCTTGACCTGATTCCAGGCCTGGGAGGCGAACAGTTGTTTGGCGTCGGGACTATCGGAGAACGGTGTTTTCTTGAAGCCGAAGAAGGACTCCCACATGATTACTTCTCCTCCGTTTCCCAGGGCGGCAACAATCCGTTGACGACCGCGTCCACCAGGCGCGCCCGGCCCTCCGGCTTGCCTTCGGAGTAGATTTCCAGTTGGGTGAGGTCGAGCGGATCGAAGCGCACTTCGATGCGCTTGCCGGCCAGATGCGAGGGCGCTTCGAAGAAACGATTCTTCAACAGGAAGGTGGAATCGCGGCGCACCAGCCGGTCCACGCGATGAAAGAACAGACGCCGTAAATCGGTG
>DASZFN010000713.1:0-5018 GCA_035939715.1 Gemmataceae bacterium
GTTGTACGGCGTGGCCTTCCGCGTTGCGGCCAAGGCCCGGCGGACGGCACAACGCAACGCCAGCCGGCTGAAAACCTTACCCGAGGCGCCGGTCGCGCCGAAGGAGGACCCCGGCGTGCATGATCTCAAGGCCGTACTCGATCAGGAACTTTATCGCCTGCCTGCCAAGTACCGCGCGGCGGTGGTGCTTTGCTATCTGCAAGGCAAGACGACCGAGGAAGCAGCGGGGCAACTCGGTTGCGCCCGAGGAACGGTGTTGTCGCGCCTGGCGCGGGCGCGGGCGCGCCTGCGACCGAGGTTGGCGCGGCGTGGACTGGCGCTTTCCAGCGCTACGGTCGCCACCTTGCTGGCGCGCGCTGCCCACGCCGCTGTGCCGCAGAGGCTCCAGGAGAGTATTCTGCGCGCCGCTCTCGCCTGCGCCGATGGCAAGCTGGCGGAGAGCGGCATCTCCCTCCGCGTGGCCGCCCTGAGCAAAGGAGTATTCCAAACTATGTTGTGGACCAAGCTTGCTTATGCTCTGGCAGGATTGCTGGGCTTCGCTCTCCTGGGCGGTGGAGTCTTCTACGGCTACCGGGCCTGCGCCGACGGACCGGCCGCGGCAGTGCCGGCCGCGGTCTCAGCGACTGCCGCCGGGGAAAGCCCCGCCGATCAGCTCCTGGCCAAGATCCAGGAAGAATGGAAACGCGTCGAAGAGAGGATCCGGGATAACCACCTCTACACCGACAAGGTAACTTTCGCGGCGGCCTATGAGGAACGGAAAAAGGATTTGCAGCCGTCCAGCGCCGACCTGGCCGCTGTTTACAAGCAGCTCAGCAAGTCTCTCGATGACAAGAAAGGCAATGCCGCTTACCTCTGGCGCTGCCACCAGGTCCTGGGCGCGATCCAGCTGGACCTGAAAGATCCGAAGAAGGCTCTGGACCACTACCAGCGCGCCCTGGAGGTCTACCCGGCAAAGACGTATGAAGAGCCGTCCAAGCACAGCTATTACCAACATCTCGCCAACGAGACTGCAGGCATTGTTTGGGAGCAAAAGGGGGTCGAGGAGGCCGAGAAGACGATTCTGAAGCTGCTCGCAGATGCCCCGCAATTCCAGTACTTCTACTCGGCGTGGTGGCAAGAGAAGTACGCCGCGGCCGGCCAGACCAAGCGCTTGAAACCCCTGCTGCAGAAAGTCTTGCAGATCTACGCCGACAAGGCCGAGAAGGACAAGGAGAACGGCGACCTTTACCGGAAATATCGCCGCGAGCTGAAGCGAGAACTGGAGACGGAGCCCGCCGTGGAGGAGCGGAGTGCCGGGAATTCCCCGCGCAAGAAGTATTTCCTGCTCCAGCCGCCCGGTGCGCGGGCCGGCGCGCGGCTGCCCTTGCTGCTGATCATGCCGGGCGGCAATGGGCAGGCCGCGGAGTTCTTGCCGTTCCTCAAGCAGCTCTTTGCCGAGGCGGGCCGTGAATATCTTTTCGCGGTTCTGTCCGCGCCGCAATGGAGCCGCCAGCAAGCGCGGCAGCTGGTCTGGCCCAAGGAAAACGACCGCCTTGCCGAGGCCGAATTCACGACCGAAGACTTCGTCAAAACCGTCTTCGAGGACCTGGTGCAGGCCGCGCTGGTCGACGCGAAACGCGCCCTGTTATTCGGCTGGTCCTCGGCCGGCCCGGCGGTGTACTCCACGGCCCTCAGCAAGCACGGACCACCCTTGGCAGGCTATTACATCCTCAGCTCGGTCTTCAAACCTGAACCGTTGCCGCCCTTATCCGCTGCCAAAACGAAGCGTTTCTTCCTGCAACAGGGCAAGGCCGACAAGGTCACGCCTCTCTCCTATGCGGAACAGGCGGCAGCAGCCCTCAAGGAACACGGCGCTGTGGTTGAACTAGACGTCTTCCCGGGCGGGCACGGCTTCGGCATGCCACATCCCTACGATGCTTTCCGTCGCGCCCTGCGCTGGCTGGAAACCGAGAACTGATGGTCTCTGGCGGTGTTACGCGGCACTCATCCCTTACGATTCGTCGCTTGGCGCAAATCGGCTTCCACCTGTTCCATGAGCTGCGGCCCCGACATGCGGTGCGCGGCGTCGTGGGGACAGGCGTAAACACAGCTGGGCGTCTCCACCCCGCCGCAGAGATCGCACATGGTGGCTTTCTGCTTCAACACGGGAATCTTTTTTCCCGGAGCGGTCGGATCGTCGCAATAATCTTTGAAGGCGTGCATGTTGATGTTGCCGTACGGGCAATTGTCGGCGCATTTGCCGCAGCCGATGCACCAGTCTTCGATGATGATCTCGCGCGACTTGCGGCGGCGGATGGAGCCGACCGGGCAGCCGACCATGCAGTAAGGATCGAGGCAGGAGCGGCAGGAGCTGGCGACCAGCCATTTGTCGAAACGCAGCCCGTCGCGAATGAGCCGGGTGACGCCGTCATGCGCGTCGCTGCAGCCCTTGGTGCATTCATCGCAGCGCGTGCATTTTTGCAAGTCCAGGACGAGCAGGCTCTGGGCATTCATCAGACCCTGCTTGAGGAATTCGCCCAGCGGCACGCCCTCGATCTGCCGCTGGGTTTGTTCGTTCTCCTGGAGGTTCTCAAGAGCCAGCTTGACGAGTTCGTGCCGGATTTGCGGGAATTGCTCGAGGATGTACTTGAAGTCGTCCGACTTGACGCGCACCAGATCGACGTGATCGAGAGCGCTGCAGGTGGCCGTGCGCACGCCGCGCGGCGCCAGGCGCTGGATCTCCTCGATGTGGGCCATGAGACCGATTTCGCCGAAATATTCACCCGGCGCCTTGTAGGCCAGCACATGCTCGCCGCCGCGCAGCTTCTGCGAAACCTTAACGAAACCCGAGCGCACCAGGAAGAAATCCACCGCCGGGTCTTCCTGGCGGAAGATCACCTCGCCGGGGCTGAGCCGCACCAGCTCGACGCGCGGCCGGAGAAACTCCACAAAGGCATCGAACTGTCCCTGGTCCTTGAGCAGGCCGGCGAAAATCGGCACGCTGCGCAGATGGCTGGCCACGGCACGCTCGCGATAGCGTTGGTCGAGCCAGGCCTTGGAGCGATTGCTGCGCTGCAGGATGTACAGCACATTGCGGAGAATCTCCAGGACGGTACAGTCCTCGGCGGCCTTCACCGTGGCCGAGCGCGGGTAATTGCTCATGCACGTCATTTCGCCGAAGATGTCGCCTGCCTCAAGCTGCGCCACGGGTTTCGCGTAATTGAGCGACACCGGAGCGTCGATGTGGATATAACGCTGGCTGCTTTCTTCATCGCGGTCGTCCTGATTACGGCCGACGAGCGCGCTCGAAAAGCGCCGCACCAGGCCAAACAGCCCGCGATTGACCGGATCGCCGCCGGCCTTGTCCTTCCAGCTTTTCACATGGCTGAGCGGCGAGCCGATGAAGATATCCACCGTGCCCTTCTCGATCAGGAAGGCGGACGAGCCGAATTCTCCTTCGCGGCAGATGATGTCGCCCTTTTTGAAGGTGCGCCGCACCACGGCGCCGTCGTTGAAGCGCAGAAAGGCGTGGGAGATGCCTTCGAAGAGAGGCAATTTGGTCAGCTCGTCTGCGAGCACGGGAACGGGCGGCGGCTTTTCCTTGCGCCAGGGGTCGGGTTGCACGACACTGCGGTTCGTCAGGGCCCCGGTGGGACAGGAGACCATGCATTCGCCGCACGCCACGCAGGTGGAGGCTCCCATCGGGCTGTCGAGATCGAAGGCGATTTGCGTCTTGTAGCCCTTGCCGGCCCGGCCGAGCACCTGGTTATTGACCACCTCGTTGCAGCCGCGGATGCAGCGATCGCAGAGGATGCAGGCGTTGTGGTCCACGGCGATGACCAGGGAAGATTCATCGTGAGGCCGCCGTTCCGGAGCGCGTGGGAAGCGGACATCGGCCGGCTTCAGGGGGATCGTGGCGGCCAGCGCCTCGAGTTCACAATCGCCGGTAGTTTTCTGTTTCTGGCACGGACTGGGGTGGTCAGCGAGCAGAAGCTCCGTAACAATGCGCACGGCATTCTCGACGCGCTTGCTCGTAGCTGCAGTCTTCACAATCATGTTCGGTTCGACTGCCCGGTAGCAGGCTGGCGTCAGCACCCGGGGCGGGATTTCTTTGCCTTGCCGGTCCATTGTGGGGATTTCCACGACGCACGCTCTGCACACGGCAATTGGGATCTGGTGCTCGCGATGGCAGAGAATAGGAATCAACTGCCCCGTGTCGGTGGATGGCGGCTTCAGCGTGCTGGCGAGCTCCTGAGCGGCATCGTAAATGGTCGTGTCGACCATGAATTCCCGCTGCTTCACGGGATCATAGAATCTTTTTTTCGGCTCGACTGCGATCGCGCGCCCGTCGATGGTGAGATGGATTTTCCCGTCGCTGTCACTCATGGGCTCTGCTTCCTTTCGCGCTCGGCCTGGACCGTATGCTTGAAGCGCTTACTGGAGATACTCCTCTAATTCCTCGCGAAAGTGCTTGATGACCGTCGCGATGGGATTGGCAGCCACCTGGCCTAGACCACAAATCGAGGCATCGCTCATGGCAGCAGCCAACTCTTGGACCGAAAGCAATTGGTCCCGGCGAAAGCGCCGCGCCAGCATGTCGGAGATCATGTCGGTCAGCTTCTGCGAGCCCATGCGGCAAGGGACACACTTGCCGCACGACTCGTTGCGATAGAACTGCACGCAGTTCAGGGCCTGCTCCACCATATCGGCCCGGTCGCCGTAAACCACGAACGCCGCCCCAAGCATGGACTGCATGGCTGCCAGCGTGTCAAAATCAAGCGGCAGGTCAAGGACGTCATAGGATTCCGCCCCTTGCAGCCTTTCCTTGACAAACTTTTCGGGCAGGTTTTTCGTGCGGATCACTGCCGGCAGAAAACCGCCGGACGGGCCGGAGGTGGCAATGGCTCTGAGCTTTTGCCCGTCGCGGATGCCCCCGGCCGTCTCCATGACCAGTTCCCGAACGGTCTGGCCAAGAGGCACCTCGTAGACGCCTGGCCGGTTCACATCGCCGCTGATGGATACAAAGCGCAGGCCGGTGG
>DASZFN010000714.1:0-28434 GCA_035939715.1 Gemmataceae bacterium
AGCCGCTCGTAGCGGCCGAACTGTTTCACCTGCCGGACAAGCCGGCAGGGGTCCAGGCTCTTGTAAAGGGCGTAACTTCAAAACGCACCTGCCAGGACCTTGCTTGCGCGGTGGGCTAAGACACTGCAGAATTCGCGCACGCTGATTTTCAGTCAAGGTATGGCAAGAGAGTCATTGTAAATATCCAGCCGCGAGCAACGAAAAAAACTCTGCAGAAATGTCTTGACATGTCAGACGCCATGTCTGACAATGCTCCTCAGACAAAGAGTCTGACAAAGGAGTCCAGACATGCGACGCGATGCGCCGGAATTGCCCGATGCCGAGCTGGCCGTGCTGCAGCAGCTCTGGGACCGCGGGCGCACCACCATACGGTCCTTGACCGATGCCCTCTATCCCGAGAGCACGGATAGCTACTACGCCACGGTGCAGAAGCTGCTCGAGCGTCTCGAGGCCAAGGGCTGCGTGCGCCGCGACCGCAGCGCCCTGGCCCACGTATTCGCCGCGACCGTGGACCGCGATGCGATTATCGGCCGGCGCCTGGAGGCGATGGCGGAGAAGCTCTGCGGCGGCTCGCTGACGCCGCTTTTGACCAACCTGGTGCGCTCCAAGCGGCTCAGTGCCCGGGAGCGCCGGGAAATTCGCAAGCTGATGGACGAGCTCGACAGATAGCCAGGGGCGCGCACTGCCCGCACAAGGCTGGCTGAAAGGAGCCGGACATGCAACCGATCCTGGAAATCACCTTCACGAATGTCGTCATGGCGACCGCGTTGGCGCTGGTGGCCGCGTTTGCCGGAAAGGTCTGCCGCCGGCCCGTGCTCACGCATTTTCTCTGGCTGCTGGTGCTGCTCAAGCTGGTGACGCCGCCGCTGGTGCCGGTTCGGCTCGGCTTGCCGGCTTTCCTGGAGGAAGCCCTGGCTGGAGCGGATCCCGGTCACAACGCCGCGCAGGCCAATGCCCCCGCAACAAGAATGCCACCGGCAAGCGCGGCATTCGAGAGTGGGGGAGAGCAAGGCAATGAGCCGTTGCTGGACGAAAACTTCATCCTGCCCGAGTTGGTTCAAACCAATCCTTATCGAGCCGACCTGGCACAGGCCGGAACCGAGGACGCGCCAGCCATGCCGGCGACTGCGTGGAGCAGCGCTGACACGCTGCCGTGGCTCGGCGTCCTCTGGATAGGCGGCACCCTGTGTTGGATTGGCCTGGCGGTGAAACGCATTTACGGCTTCCAGTGCAGCTTGCGCCATGCCCGGCCCGCCTGTGCTTACCTCCAACAACAGGCGGCCGAGCTTGCCAAGAACATGGGCCTGCCGCGCTGTCCCGAGGTCTGTGTCGTGCCTGGGCGTGTCTCGCCACTCTTATGGGCCCTCGGTGGCAGGGTGCGGCTCGTCCTGCCCAGCGAGCTGTTGCGGCGGCTGCAGCCGGAGCAGCAGGTCACCCTGCTGGCGCATGAGCTGGCCCACGCCCGCCGCCGCGACCACTGGGTGCGCTGGCTCGAATTCTTGGTGACCAGCCTGTACTGGTGGCTGCCGACAACCTGGTGGGCGCGGCGGCAGCTTCAGGAAGCGGAGGAAGAATGCTGCGACGCCTGGGTGGTATGGATGCTGCCGGCCGCCGCCAAGGCGTATGCGAAGGCCCTTTTGCAAACCGTGGATTTTCTGGACGCTCGACCCGCGTTGCCGCCGACGGCCAGCGGGCTTGGCCATCTTTATTTCCTCAAGAGGAGACTGACGATGATTGTGCACGAACGCTTGAGTCCGCGACTTCCCTGGCCGATTCAGGTTGGGACAATCCTGATGGGCTTGTTGGTCCTGCCTATCGCCCCGCAACGGCTGGCGGCGGACACTCCAACAACCGCTCCGACCATCCTCTCCGTACAGGACGAGGACGATCCGCCGGCACGCGGGCAGCAAAACCAACTGCGCGAACTGGAACGGCGCATGAACCGGCTCGAGGAGCGGCTCGACCGCGCTCTGCGCGCCCTGGAGATGCGCAGCGAGCGCCGCGGGCGAACCGAGGAGACCGACAAGGGCAAGGACATGTCCAGGGCAGACCGCGAAAAATCCGTGGCCGAAGCCCTCAAGAGAGCAGCCGAGGCTCGTAAGCGCGGCGACGAGGAGCGCAAGCGGGGACTGGAAGAAGCGATGCGCGCCCGCAGCCGAACTTTGAGCGAGTGGAAAAGAATGGATCCCGAGCGCATGAAAGATCTGGAGAAGCAGATTCAGGACACCGTGAACAAAACCTTCAGCCCGGAGCGCATGAAGGACCTGCAAAAGCAAATCCAGTCCATCGTCGAAAAGAACGTCAATCCTGAAAAAATGAAGGACCTGGACAAGCAAATCCAGGCCCTGGTTGAACGCACGGTGAACCCCGAGCGAATGCAGCAACTGCAGCGGCAGATTGAATCCATCATCGCCCGGAACATGCCCGCCGAACAGCGGGAACGATCGGCCCGGCCCGAGCTGCCGCGAACCCCGGAGCCGCCGAGCCAGCCGCGGCGCCCGGAGCGGCCACGCTCAGCGACGGCTCCCGATCAGCCGAGCATGCCCCCGCGCGGCGCGGGCGCCGGCTTCGGTGCTGGCGCGGGCCGCTCGGCCAACCAGCGCGACCTGGAGCGGCGGATCGACAAGCTCGAAGCGAAGATGGATCGACTTTTGCAAGCCCTGGAGTCGAAGGAAAAAGACAAGAAATAATTCGGCTCATCTCAAATCGGCCAGGCAGAGATTCTCTGCCTGGCCAGCTTTTCACTCTGGCGGATTCATTTCATGCCTCACGAAGCGCACGGTTGCGCTGTCTAATCAAACATCTCTTTGACCTGGGGGCGCAGCAACACCAGGAAGGTGAATACGGCCAAAATGGTGCCAAGGGGTATCCACAGACAGTTAAGTCCCGCCGCCACCAGGCAGAATGTGCGGCGTCTTTGCCGCGCCAGGAAGCGCCCGGCAACCAATGTAAAGATCGCAACCGTCCACAAATACAAGGACGCCCCGCCCCCGATGGAAAGGAACAACCCGCCTAACGCAGGCGGTGGCGGCTCGCCGCCGCCCGCGAAGTTTTGCGGGACTAACAACAGGAATGCCCCTAGAAGCGCATAGAAAAAAGGAAGGCAAGAATTGAGGGCCATGACTCCCGCGGCAACATAATGCAGTATAGCCAGGACCTTGACATGATCGAGGTTTCGATCCCGAGGCATCTACGGGTTGCCATATTGAGAGGAACTGAAGGGGAGGACCGGCCTGGCCGGTCCTCCCTCGAAGCCGCTTTGCGGGCTCTCTCGTGTTCCCTGGCAAAAGTGTCCCTTCCCTGGGACCCCGGATGGGCTGCCTGATTTGGCTGGAAGCTGTCTCCTCCCGGAGAGCGGTTCGACACGGCCTTGTACAATAATCGCCGGCTCGCTGCAAGCCATTTTTTACAGATCGCTCTCCTTGAGCCATTTGCCGACATTTCTTCGCGGTCGATAGTTCTGCATAAGGTCGAGCAACGCCTGGGGTTCCTTCGCTTCGAGCAGGAGCCGGCGGTGGACCGGCTTCAGAAATCGTTCCTTGACGGCCAGATTGAGCCAGGCAAGGAGCGGATCAAAGTAACCGCCGACATTGAGGATGCCGATCGGCTTGGCATGCAGGCCCAGTTGCGCCCAGGTCACGATCTCGAACAATTCATCGGCCGTGCCGGTAGCGCCTGGCAAGGCAGCAAAGCCATCCGACAGCTCAGCCATCATGGCCTTCCTCTCGTGCATGGTGTTGACGATGTGCATTTGCGTAATTCCTTCCATGGCCAGTTCCTTGTCCACCATGGCACGGGGGATGACGCCGATCACCTCAGCGCCGGCTGCCAGGGCTGCCTCGGCAATGACGCCCATCAGCCCGACATGCCCGCCGCCGTAGACTAGGCCCAGCCCCCGCGCGGCCAGGGCCTTGCCCATCTGGCGGGCGGACCGTTCATAGACGGCCCGTCGCCCCCGGTTGGAACCGCAAAAGACGCACAGCCGTTTCATGCAAGCACTCGCAACTGCCAGCAATTCTAACAGGCAAGGGGAATGGCATGTTCTTTGCGCCCGTCCCTCGCTACATTCAAGATGCACGCTAATCTATGAGGCCCGTTGAAAAAGGGGACAAGACTCTTGGGGGACGCAGCGGTGACGATGGAAGAAGTCCTCAAGCTACACAGCGGTGAATTGACCATCATGATCATGAGCGCCATGCTCTTGCTCACGTTGCTGCTGCTGGTGCCCCACTTGCTGCGCGCCCACCTCAAATCGCTGGAAATGCGGCATGAGGAAAACATGCGTGCCCTCGAGCAGGGCACCACTTTGCCGCAAATCGACGAGCGCTCGCTGTTCGCGGGCCGGACGGCGGTGCTGGTGCCGATCGTATCGGTGTGCACGGCGGGAACGGTGACGTGCTTCCTGGCTGCCTACAAGGTAGAGAACACGTTCTCCGTGTCTCTGGCCGTGTGGTCGGTGGCCGCGATCGTCAGCCTGGCGGCCATTACCGGCTGCGTGGCCTTGCTCGGCCGGCTCGCCCAGCTTCAAGGCGGCCTGGAAGAATCGGAAGAAGAATCGGCGTTTGACGATCATCCGCTCAAGAAATAGAAGCCTTTCCGCAAGTGCTTTCCTCTGACGACGGTGTGCCAATCACAGCCTTCTCCTTGGCGGCGAGCGGGAATCGCACGCGCAGCAGCGCTCCCTGCTTCGGTTCTGAGACAATCTCCAGTTGCGCGTGATGATGCGCGAGAATGACGGTTACAAACGAAAGTCCCAGCCCCATGCCGGTGCTATTCCCTTCGTAGATGGCATTGTCGCGCTTCGTGGAGAAGTGCGTTTCCGTGCAGCGGCGGCGGACTTCCTCGGTCATGCCGATGCCGTTGTCCTGTACTTCAAAAATCGCCGCGTCGCCCTGGCGGCGCGTGCGCATGACGATGCGGCCCAGCCAGCCGGCGGCGGCGATCAGGGCCTGGCGGCGCTCCGGCGGCTCCAGGTCATCCTTGCGGCGCGCCTCGTCGCGGAGGTGGTTGCGCATCTCGAAGGTCGCGTCGCGGGCATTGAAGAGCAAGTTCTCCACGGCCTGCTGCAAATGGGAAACGTCGCCCTCGATCCAGAGGGGCTCACTGCTCAGCTCCATAGCTAGCTGCAGCTTCCACTTGTCGCGCGCCAGCTCGGTCCAGGTGGCGTGCAGTTCGCAGACCAGCTCATTGAGGTTGAGCCGCGCCATCTCCGTCCGGCTCGGGTCGCGGCGCACCGTGCGCAGGATCTGCTGCAAGCGTTCGGTCACGGTGCCGAGCGTTTGCCGCACTTCATGGAGCATGTGCTCCTTGTCGTGAGGCAGGCCGTCCCCTTCGAGACAGCGCCGCAACAAATCATTGGGGCGGACAAGCAAGTTCTTGATGTTATGAGCGTAGGAACCGGCCATGATGCCGATGCTGGCATAAAGTTGCGATTTCAGCTCCAGCGCTTGCTGCTCGGCGGCCTGGGTAGCCAGGCGCTGTTCCAGGAGGTTGCGCTCGGCCTCCTCCTGACGTTGTTCGGCATCCCGGCGGCGCAACTCCTCCTCCAGGCGGAGGTGTTCGGCCTGATCGATTTTCTGCAGGGCCAGCGTCCGCTGCCGGTCGCGTTCGCGTTCGCGGTTCTGCACCAGGGCAAACCACAGCCCGGCGACAAGCGTGCCCGCCACCGCCAGCAATCCCACCCAGCGCAGCCGCGCCGCGCCGATCTGCTCGCTGCGTTGCTGTTTGTTGTAGGCGTGTAACTGGTACTGAATGCTGAGCACGGCGCGATTGTCGATGTGGTAATCCAATTGGCGATACTGGCCGCTGTGCCGGGGCATATTGGAATCCCAGCCGACGTTGCTGGCGGGCGCGCCGGCTATGCCTTGCAACTGCATGTTGAAGCTGTAAATTCGGGGGAATAACGGTAGTTGCCCATCGTACATTTTGGTGGCGTTGCCCAGGGCCTTGAGATGCTCGCGGATCCGTTCGGCCTTGCCGGAAAGTTCAAAGTCGAGCCCCGGTTCATCCCCCCTGGCATGGTCCAGGGTGCGAAAATAGTCGCGCACCATTTCCGGGAGGGTTTCGTGAAAACCGCGCGTCTCTTCGATCCATTCTTGCATGGCGGCCTCGTCATAGTTCTGATCGCCCTGGAGCCAGGTCTGCATGGGCTTGATCAAAAAAATGACAAAAAGGGTCCAGAGCAGCAGCGGCGCCGCCAGGGCACGCACATACCTCCACAAGCGTTGCTGTTTGCCGGTCATCAATCCGCGCCGCCCGGGTCGCTGTAACCCTCGTAATGCACGACCAGCGGTTTCGCCGGCCGCAGCCAGGTCCACTTCCCGCGGGCATCCTCCACGCGCGGGCATACTTCCAGGTAAGCCTCGGCGAGAACCTTTTGTCCCCGCATCGAGGGGCGAAGCAAAACGACGTGCTCCCCTGTGCCGCTATGGCGGTTGCCTTCCTCGTTGAAGAGCGGTTCTGCCGCGGCGTTAAACGTTACGCGCTCGCCTGCTTTCGACCAGCGCGCCAGGCTGAAACGCTCCCGCAAACGCGCCGCATTGGCCGGGAGAGACGGAAAGCCGTTCTCGTCCTGACAGGTGCCGATTAGTACGTCCACCATATCAACGAACAGAAGCAGATCTTCCGTGCCGGGAGCCTCGGCGCCTTCGGCGCCCTCCGACGCGCCTGGCGATTGCTGCGCTGAAATTTGCGCTTTTTGCGCCTTCGGATCGGTCGGGTTGCGATGGCAGAAAAAGACCAGGGTGAAAGGCAAATCCTGAATGGGCCAGGCCATGTTGCGATCGTGGTAGACGGTGTTGAAAGCGATGGCGTCTCCCGTGGCGACGATGAACCGCCGCGCTTCGATGGGAGATGTATGCACCAGCCCGCGCAGGAAGCGCCGCGCCGGTTGCGTGGCCGCCGGCACCACCAGCAACGGTCGCCGTTGCTGCGGATATCTATCCAGCCTGTCCATCAACTGGTCGGCTTCCACCGACTCCCAGCGGTTCGGGCGCGCAAAGGCTCCGACGCTGTAGAGAATGCTCGCCGGGTAGAATGGCATTTCCATGCGGCTCTGGCTGTAAAGCACATTCGATAAATCGAGGGGCACGCCGCCCAGGGCCGCTGTGGCCGCCTGCCAGGCCCAGTCGCGGGCCGCGGTGTGAAAGGGCGCAAAGCGCAGAGCATCGCAAAAACGCAGGTTCAGATCAGTCGAGTAGGGATCATCTTTCCAGAAGGTCACATAGTAGGGCTCGGAATCGGGCCGCAGATCTCCATGACTCCAGATAAACGAAATCACAGCTTCGGCCATTTGTTTGTTAGTAAAGCAAAAGCGAAAAACATGCTTCGGATACAGGTTGTTTAGAGTTTCCTGTGTGCCTTCGGCGTTGTCCGCGGCGTCTGCGGTGGCCGTGGTAAGGAGCAAAAGCGGCTCAGCCGGACCGAGCTGGAGCCGCTCCGTTTCTGTCCGGAGACTGCGCGCCAGGTCAATGGCAACGTCACTGGTGTTGCCGCCGATGATGGCCAGGGGGGGAGTTCGCCTCGCCACCAGAGCCGCCACCCAGTCCTGAGACTTGAGATCGCTGGTTATCTTGTACCAGCGAAACCACAGGCGACGTTTGCTTCCAGGGAAAGTCACGGCGACTTCCGGAACTGCCGTGGTTTGATCTGGAAAGGCGTTATGATCGTCCACCGCAAACGCAGACCCGGGCGAATGCTCAGCCCGCTCTCCTCGTGCCAGCTTGAGCGCAAACACGAAGCGCTCCCAGGGCGCCGCATTCGTGGCCGGGTAAAGCCAGACCACTTCCTGGTCCCCCTCCGGCACGGCAAGCGGCCAGGCGCGATTCACCGGTGTGCGCGGCCAAAGCGCCAGCGCCGCAGCGGAGGTTGCCAGCCCAAACAACACAACGAGCAGAATGGAGGGGCGCAGCAGCCGCTTCATGGAACGCCTCCGTCAGTAGCCGCCGGAACACAATCATTGTACAGTGGCCTGTGGACAGTTTCGCCCTTCCTGGAGCAGGCAGCAACCCCATGACACCCTTGACCGTCGTCATTTTCGGTGCGTCCGGCGACCTGACGTCACGCAAGTTGATTCCGTCGCTTTACCGGCTGGCGCGCAAAGAGCGGCTGCCGCCGGAGACGCGCATCGTCGGCGTGGCGCGGTCGCCGATGACGGACGAGCAGTTTCGCGCGCGGCTGGCCGGGTCCGTGGCAGAGTTCGCCAAGGAAGATTGGGACCCGGCACGCTGGAACACTTTTGCACAGCGGCTCTTCTATGCGCCCGGTGACGCGGCAGCGCCGGGCGGCCTGGAGCACTTGCAGAACTGGCTGCGCAAGCAGGAAGGCGCTGAAGGAGGCCGGCGCCTTTACTATCTCTCCGTTGCCCCTCAGCTCTACGAACGTATCGCCGACCAGCTCGGCGCGGCGAACATGACCATCGACCAGGGCGGCGGCTGGCGCCGGCTGATCATTGAGAAGCCCTTCGGCCGCGACCTGGCCTCGGCCCGCCAGTTGAACCGCACCCTGCACAAGCACTTTCGCGAAGACCAGATCTACCGCATCGATCATTACCTGGGCAAGGACACGGTGCAAAACATCCTGGTATTCCGTTTCGCCAATACGCTGTTCGAGCCCTTGTGGAACCAGCAGTACATCGACCACGTGCAGATCACCGTTGCCGAATCAGTCACCGTGGGCCAGCGCGGCTCCTATTACGACACCGCCGGCGTATTGCGCGACATGTTTCAAAATCATCTGCTGCAGATCCTGTCCCTGGTGGCCATGGAGGCGCCCGCCCGTTTTGCCGCGGACTCCCTGCGCAATGAAAAGATCAAGGTGCTGGACTCGATACCGATCCTGTCGCCGGAGGAAACCAGCCAGCAGATCGTCTGCGGCCAGTACAAGGGATACCGCTCCGAGCCGGGCGTGGCGCCGGGGTCGCGCACGCCGACCTTCGCGCTGGCGCGGTTTCACATCGATAACTGGCGCTGGCAGCGCGTGCCGTTTTACCTGTGCTCGGGAAAAGCGCTGAAGTCGCGCTGCAGCCAGGTGATCGTGCAGTTCCTTTGCCCGCCGCATCTGGTCTTCCCGATGCCTGCGGGCAAGACCCTGACGTGCAATCGGCTCAAGTTGAGCATCCAGCCGGAGGAAGGCATCCAGCTCAGCTTCCAGGCCAAGGTGCCCGATCAGAACATGACTCTGGATGACGCCGACCTGGAATTTCTCTACTCGCGCCGGTACCCGGACAAGGCCATTCCGGAGGCCTATGAGCGCTTGTTGCAAGACGCCATGAACGGCGACGCCATGCTCTTCATGCGCAGCGACGAGATCGAGCGCGCCTGGGAGATCATGGACCCGCTAATCGCCGCGATGGAAAGCGCCGCCGCGCCCGTACCGGAGGAATATGCCGTGGGCTCCTGCGGCCCCGCGAACGCGCGGGCCCTGATCGAACAGGACGGCCGCGAATGGATAGAAGCCATCCCGCCCTGCTGAACTCCTGGCAAAAACATCTGGGGCAAAAAAATGAGATTTTTCTGCCCTGTATTTTTTTGCCTTCTGTGGATCAGGCGAACAATTCATGGATCAGCGGCAACAGCTGTAAATCGAGTTCGGTCTTCGTGACAAATCCGTCTGCGCGCACGTCTGCCGCCGCGGCCCGGTACTCCGGGTTATCGTGCAGGGTCAGGATGATGACCCGCGGCCCATCTGCGTGAGCTTTGATGGCGCGGGTGGCATCCAGGCCGTTCATCTCCGGCATGCTCAGGTCCATTAATACCAGGTCGGGCTTGAGTACCGGCACTTTCTCCAGTGCGCCGCGACCGGTATGAGCGCGGCCGACAATTTCGATGTGCGGATCGGCGTTCAGGAAATGGGCCGCCGACTCCAGGAATTCCGGACTGTCATCCACCAGCAGCACGCGCCGCCGCCGCTCAATGTGCTCCGTTTCGTGACCGGCCGACACCGCGACATCCACTCTCGACTCCACGAAGGGTGTGTGACAAAAACGCGCAAACAACCCCGGACCACACGAATCACACGGACAAAACCGAGTCCTCGAAACGGTCTTATTTCTCCTCCAGCCCGTGCGATCCGTGTGGTGCGGAGTTGATCCTCTAGGGCTACACTTGCATGCACTCGCTCAACTTGCTGAGGGCCTCATTTTCAATCTGACGGACGCGCTCGCGAGTCAGGCCAAGCCGGTCGCCGATTTCCTTGAGCGTCTTGGGGTCCTCACCTTCCAGACCAAAGCGCAGGCGCAGGACCGCGGCCTCGCGCTGATCCATCTGCTCGAGCAGCCCCATGACCTGGTGCAGGTCGTCCTGCTTGACGATGTTGCTTTCCGGGCTGTTCGAGCCTTCGTCCATGAGGGTTTCGTCAATGGAGCGGCCGCTGTCGTCGTCGTCGGTCTGGGGCGTGGCGTTGTAGATGCGGATGGCCTTGCGGATGATGGCGAGCTTTTTCTTGGGAAGCTTCAGGCTGGCCGCGACCTCTTCCTGGGTCGGGGCGCGGCCCAGCTCGTCGGTCAGCTTGGCCGTGGCGCGGCGCCACTTGATCAGCAGCTCGTTCATGTATGCCGGGATGCGAATGGTCTTGCCGGTATTGATGACCGCGCGCTTGATGGATTGCTTGATCCAGTAGCTGGCGTAGGTGCTGAAGCGCGTGTTCATGCCGGGGTCGAAGCCTTCGACGGCACGCATCAGGCCGAGGTTGCCTTCCGCGATCAGGTCCTGCAGGCCGAGCCCCTTGCCCGTGTAGCTGCGGGCAATGTTGACGACCAGGCGCAGGTTGGCCCGCACCATGTGGTCGCGGGCCTCGCTGTCGCCTTCTTCGATCCGCAACGCCAGTTGCTTCTCCTGCTCGGCGGTCAACAGGGGAGTCTCGTTGATCTCGCTGAGATAGGTTTCGAGGGGTGACTGGACCGGATCGGTGCGCAAACGTCGGCGTTGTCTCATGGGGAGGGTTCCAGGACGCATGGGTTGCCTATCTTTCGGTTAGTGGGAACTTGGAATGGCCCCGCGGCGCCATTCTGTTAACTGGGACGTTGGCAGGTTGCGAGTTTGGAAAACCACTGCTCCGTTCCGCGCGGATGCCGGTTTCCCTTTGTCCCAGCCCCACCGTATTCTGGAATACGATTGGCTTCGGCGGTAGTCAGGGAATACCTGAGATTGGCTCAGGAAAGACCTGAAACCCGGCCTGGAAACGCAAAAAGGGAACCGGCGCGAGGGCCGGTTCCCCTAACCATTCCATGCACAGAGTATCAAGGAGTCCATGGCAGAAAGGTTCCATCCTGGAACGCCGAGCCCGGAGGCCCGGCCGCCGGCTTCAGCTAAGGCGGCTGTCCATGGACGGTTAATTACGGGAACTGCATAGCTCCTCGGCCAGGCCGTGGACCAGGGCCGCGGGGTCGAGCGGCTTCTGGAACCAGCGGTCGATGCCGCGCGGGCCCCATTCGAGATCGAACTCCTCCGGTAGGTGGCCGCTGACGCCGAATATCTTTAAGCCGGCATAAACCGGGTTGCTGCGGAGCTGGCGGACCATGGTGGGGCCGTCGACGTGAGGCAAGCCCATGTCCAGGAGAATCACATCCGGCTGGGCATGCGAGCCGAGATAGGCCAGGGCGTCGGAGCCGTCGCCGGCCGTATCGACCTCGAGCCCCGATTGCCGCAGAAAGCCGGCCAGCAGTTCGCGCTCGTTGCGATTGTCTTCCACGAGCAAGGCCTTTTGCAGCTTCATCGGCGCCGCTGTAGCACTGCCGTCCATTTCCCCTTCGACGCCGTAGCAGAGCAGTTGAAAGTCCTCCTGGATGCCGGCCAATGTTTGCCGGGCCTCCTCGGTCAGGCCGGTGTCGAGTTGCAGCCGCAACAGTCCGAGCCGGACGCCGGCGCTTTTCAAGCGCTCGTACAAGGGCTGCCAGAACTTGATCGGTTTTGGCTCACGCGCAGCCGGAGCGGCCAGCGGGGCTTCCTGCTCGGCCCATTCGGCGGCGCGATCCGGGATCTCCTCGCGCAGCACGGTTACTTCACGGGGGGCCTGGATGCCAAGGCGCACGGCGCCCCCTTTGATGCCGACCACCTGGACGGCCACCTTCAGGGTAGGCAAGACGATCTTTTCATGGAGCTTGCGGGATAAGACGAGCATGTTTGAGTATCCTTTCTAAACGGCCTGCACGAGACCACGTAGGGGTTGCGCGCGGCGCTCGCCGTCGAGCGGATTCCTCATCCATGAGGGATGCACGAGATTCTCAGGTTCCCGAAGTATCGCGGCTATGCGCGGGGGGAAGAACGGGCACAGTGGCGCAGACTTCGTTGTCCGGAGCGCTGTGAATTTCTGCCCGCCTGTCCTTGCGGGCAGGGGCGATTGTCGTCAAAAGTTCCCGGCGATGCAAGAGCAATTTGCTGCTTGGCAGATCAAGGCTGGCGCTCTGGATTTTCGTGGGCCTTGTCCTGGTTCTTGTCTTTGACTTGCCGCCCCAGATCCTGCATCTTGTCCTTGGCTTTCTCCTCGTCTTCCTTGATTTTGTTCTTGTCCACAGTGACCGAAATCGTGGTCTTGTCTTCGCTTTTTCCGGTCGAGAACTCGAACCAGCCCCGGTAAAAGCCAACGCCGCCGATGACGAGCGCCAGCAACACGAGCACGGTCAACAGGCCCTTCATGATGATGTCTCCCCATCTAAGGTAAAGGTGCTTCGACCCAAGAAACTCAAGAGTGAACCAGTGGGCGAGGCGCGGCATAAGAGACGGGCAAAATAGCCAAAACCACGCGCGTTCTTGTAGAGCAAAAGTTGTGCCGAATGGCATAGTTAGCAGGTCAGGCTTTTAAGAGCGTGCCGCGCAGGATAGCCAGTGCGACCGTGAAGTAGATCACCAACCCGGTGACATCGACGAGTGTGGCCACGAACGGAGCCGAGCTGGTGGCCGGATCGAGACCCAGCCGGCGCAAGAGGAACGGCAGCATGCTCCCCGATAACGAGCCAAAGGTCACGACGCCGATCAGGCTGATCCAGACCGTGAGGGCCACCAGCAGATAATGCTCGCCATAGTCATAAAGGCCGAGATGCTGCCAGGACCAAATGCGCAGGAAGCCGATCAGCCCTAGCCAGGCGCCGAGTGTGACTCCGGAGCGCAGCTCGCGTCCAAAAACGCGCCACCAATCGCGCAGCCGGAGCTCCGCGAGCGCCAGCGAGCGGACGATGAGGGTGGCGGCCTGGGAGCCGGAATTGCCACCGCTGCTGATGATGAGTGGGACGAACATGGCCAGGACCACGGCCTTGGCGATCTCGCCCTCGAAATGGGTCATGGCGGTTGCCGTCAACATCTCGCCGAGGAACAGGGCGGACAACCAGCCGCCGCGCTTCCAGACCATTTGCCGATAGCTCACGTCGAGATAAGGAGCGTCGAGGGCTTCCATGCCGCCGATTTTCTGGATGTCCTCGCTGGCCTCGCGCTCGGCCACGTCCAGCATGTCGTCGGCGGTGATGATGCCGAGCATGTTGCCGTCCCGATCGACAACCGGCAAGGCCGTGCGGTCGTACTTTTCGAAAGCACGCAGGACTTTTTCGCGATCGGTATTGGCCGGCACGGAAACGAGGGGCCGGTCTTCGATAGCGCCGACGCGAACGTCCGGGTCAGCAAGTACCAGGGAACCAAGCCGCAGCTCCTTGAGGAGTTTGCCGTCGCCGTCCAGGATATAGAGGATGTTGAGGGTTTCCTTGCCGCGGCCGGTGGTGCGGACGTGCTCCAGGGCTTCGCGGGCGGTCATATCGCTGCGGAGCGCGACATACTGGGGAGTCATATAACGGCCGGCGCTTTCGGGCGGGTAGCCGAGCAGGGCCCGGGCGGCGCGCAGTTCTTCGGGCGACAGCGTGTCGAGCAGCCGCCGCGTGACCGGGGCGGGCAGTTCCTCCAGCAGCCGGGCCTGGTCGTCCGGAGTCATGCCCTCCAGGACATGCCGCATCTGCTCGTGCGAAAGCGAGCGGATGAGACCTTCCTGATGGTCGCGCGGCAAGTAGGCAAAGACCTGCCCCGCCAGCTCGCGCGGCAACAGGCGAAAGATCGCCACGTCGTCCTCGTCCGGCGCGGCGATCAAGATCTCCGCGATATCGGAAGGATCGAACTCGGACAGCACCTCGCGCAGGATGTCCCACTGCTTGTCGCGAATCAATTGCTGCACGTCCGGTTTGAGAAGCGGTCCGATCATGTCAAGCTCCGTGCTGCCGGCAGCAGCGCACCTGGGCACGGTGCCGAGTGCCGAAGAGAATGGGGCGCTGTCGATATTATTGGAGGCATCGCCGCCCCGTCGTCATGGATATGATCGCGGGCCCAATATGCGAGCGTCCGCACCCTCGTATTGACCTCGGCAAATTCGGCAACGAAGGCATAGTGGGCATCAATGGCCGCAGCCAGGTGGCGGACCAGGTTTTGAAAGAACTCCTCGCCGGTGCTTTGAGCGATTCCCTCGACGAAGCATGCTCGTGCGCACGTGATTTAACCCGTCACGGCTCCCTCTGACGCGGAGCGGACCGTGCGCGCATACTTGGCCAGCACGCCGCGCGCGACCCGTGGTTCGGGCCGGGTCCAGCCCTTGCGCCTGCGCGTCATCTCGGACTCATCCATCTCTGCCGAGACGGTTTTGGCATCGGCGTCGATGGTCAGCCGATCCCCGTCCTTCAGGAAAGCGATCGGCCCACCCACCCAGGCCTCCGGGGCGATGTGGCCGACGACCAGGCCGTGGGTGCCGCCGGAAAAGCGGCCGTCGGTGATCAGTCCAACGCTGTCGCCCAGGCCCTGGCCGACCAGCGCCGCTGTGATGGAGAGCATCTCGCGCATGCCCGGTCCGCCCACGGGCCCTTCGCCGCGGATCACGACCACGTCGCCCGGTTTGATGGCGCGACGCTGAATGGCCTCAAAGCATGCCTCTTCGCCGTCGAAGACCTTCGCCGGCCCGGTCATGCGCCGCTGCTTGAGTCCGGCGACCTTGGCGACTGCGCCTTCCGGAGCCAGGTTGCCATGCAAGATGACGATGTGGCCCGAAGGATGCATCGGCTCGTTGAGGGGTCTTACTACGTTCTGGCGGCGGCTGTAAATGCTGCTTACCGACTTCAAGTTTTCCGCCAGGCTCGCTCCCGTGCAGGTCAGGCAATCGCCGTGCAGCAGACCCGCCTCGAGCAGCGCCTTGAGCACGGCCGGCGTGCCGCCTACCTTGTAGAGGTCGTGCATGACATAACGTCCGCCCGGCTTCAGATCGGCGAGGTGCGGCACCTTGCCGCCGAGCCGGTCGAAATCCGCCAGCGTCCATTCGACCTCGGCCTCGCGGGCGATGGCCATCAAGTGCAGCACGGCATTGGTCGAGCCGCCAAGCGCCAGCACCAGCGTGTAGGCGTTTTCCAGCGACTTCCGCGTGATGATGTCGCGCGGGCGGATGTTCTTGTCAATCAGGCGGACGAGCGCCTTGCCGGCCAGGAACGACTCGCGCTCCTTGGCGGCGGACACGCCGGGATTGCTGGCGTCATAGGGGAGCGACATGCCCATCGCCTCGATGGCCGAGCTCATGGTGTTGGCGGTGTACATGCCGCCGCAAGCGCCGGCGCCCGGACAGGCCTCGCACTCGACGCCCTTGACGCCCTGCTCGTTCAGCTTGCCCGCCTGGTACTGGCCGACCGCCTCGAAGATCGACACGATATCGATGTCTAGTCCGTCGGCTCCCGTGCCGGGCAGGATACTGCCGCCGTAGACGAAGATGCTCGGGATGTTGAGCCGCGCCATGGCCATGACGCAGCCCGGCATGTTCTTGTCGCAGCCGCCGAAGGCAATCAGCCCGTCATGATTCATGCCGCCGGCAACGACTTCTAGGCTGTCGGCAATGACCTCGCGCGACACCAGGCTGTAGCGCATGCCCTGGTGGCCCATCATGATGCCGTCGGACGCCGTCGGGGCGCCGAAGATCTGTGGTACGCCGCCGCCTGCGCGGACGCCTTCGTAGCCCTTGCGCGCCAGGCGGTCGAGATGGGCGTTGCAAGGCGTGATGTCGCTGAACAGCGAGGCGACGCCGACCATCGGCCGCTCAAAATCTTCATCCAAAAAGCCGACCGCCCGCAACATGGCCCGGTTCGGCGCGCGGCCCATGCCTGCGGTGGTCAGCCGGCTGCGGCGGTTGCTTTCTTTGCTCATGGTGTCTCGATTCCCTCGGGGCGGTCCCGTCAAGCGATGCCCGGCCTCAGTAACGTTGACATAGCAGATGGTAGCAATTGTTCCTGCGTCGCAACAGCGATGTTCTCGTTCTCTTAATCCTCATCGCGCCAGGAAATCATCGACGAAACCAAATGCTCAATCCTGTCCATTAGTTCCGGAAGGGCTTCCTGAGGGGTCGCACAATCCAGGTCGTCAATGTGCCAGTATTCCACCTGGTCGGCCCAGTCCGGAAAATGCTGTTCGAGCAACGTGCGATGTTCCGCCTCCTTCACGGCCACGACCAGGTGGGCCGCCTCGAGATCCGACTCGCAAACCTGAATGGGATCTCGATGACTTGCGGGCAGATTAACCTTGAGATCTTGTAACCAGGCAATGGTCTGTCGTGAGATCGGACCGGGATTATCAGGATGAAGTTGCAGACCGCGCGACTCCGCCCGCCAGGAAAGCTTTCGCGCCTCCGCCAGGACGTTGAAATAAAACTCCGCGAAGCGGCTGCGGTAGTAATTGCCGGTGCATAGAAACAGGACCGTCTTTGGCGTGAGCTTGTTGTTTTCCTCGTCCATGAGAGTCCTTTTTGCAGTGGTGAGTCGCGGGCCTTTAGAGGGAACAACCACAAGCCATTGTTCACTAGTTGCCAGTTTGCCAAGTTCGTGGCCACGCGTGGCAAACTACTGTGTAGTTGCAGACCATTGGCTTCTAGTAGGTTGCGGCACGCCAGCGGTCATGTTTGCCACGCAAGGGGCTGCCGCCCCTTGAAATCCTCGCCCAGGGAACGGGAATACCGATTTTTTTTTGTCCAATGAGGCATTTTGCCCGGATGAGGAATTTCTCATTAATCCGTCCGCCAAATCACTTGGCGGTCTATGGCGGTCTTGGAGAATTTCCGAAAAAATCCAGCTGAGCCGGCAGATTGCTCTTGAACGAAGGAGCACTGGTTGATCCTCGCGGGCTCCGAAGAAAAACGCGAACAAAAACTGAAGTTTTAGGGGTCCAGGAAACCAGGAAACCAGTTTGCCAAGGATCAAAGGGCCTGGGGCATAGTAGTGTAATGCGCCATCAACATCAACTACCCCCTTGGCTTGAAAGCCCACACTTGGATTGCATTGCGCGCGCACACGCACACACGGGCCCGCTCGCGACCCAAGAGCGGGGGGGGTATTGGCACTCCGCCCGCCAATTTCACATATTCATATTGGCGGACCTCTTGGCGACCGCGGTCTACGCCCGGTGACCGTCTTGGCCGCCTTGGAGAATCTTCTGGGTTTTTGTGCTTTTCCGGTGGCCATGTTGGTGGCCGTCTTGCTATGAACCAGCGTCGAAGTGCCCGCGCATAGCCGGAGGATCAAGTTCGAGGACAATTTCAACGCGATAGTTGACGCACACTGAGCGGCCTGTTCCAATACCGTGCAAGGTCAACCGGAGCCGCCTTGATATGCATGATCGGCTTAGTGCTGGGTTAACCGGCGCCGGTCGGAATACTCGCCAGCTCGGCGGCACGAGAGGTAGCGATGCAGCGCAAGATCGGCTTGGCGACTGTGTGTCTAACGCATTGAACACATGCGTGGTGCCCTTTATCTACTCCTGACTTGCCCTCTTCTTTGCGGTTGCCATCGCACTCCAGCTGAAGGGCCCCGCACCGAGAGGCCGCCCCTGAAAAAAAGCCAGCCCGACCTACTCAAGATCAGCGACCTTGTTTTTGAGCGATATGGCAAGCTCGGATACGAAAAGTTGTCACAACCCGAAAAAGTGTTCGTTTGCGTTTGGGACCTCGAAAGCGAGGTCAACAACGGCGGTTTCGACCAATACTACTTCAACAGCTCCGGTGATCACGCGCTGGATGCTGCACAGTCAATGAACACAATTGGGGCCAAGCATGCCGCGGACTTGGTCAAGCAGGCCAATTCTCTCTTTGGCGCAGCCGGTCCTTCGCCCGATCGAGCAAAAAGGCAAACGCAGCTTGATGACTGTCTGAGACGGCAACGAAGAAGCTGGTTCAGATCGAAAAAGAGTTCTTCAAGTACAACGACAACTTGCAAGAACTGCTGACAGCGTATGTGTCCAAGAATGCCGAGGCCTTTTGGCCGAAGTGACGATTTCTCGTCGCACGAAGGTTGTTGGGGGCAGAGAGGGGGTGCGATGGCCGCGGAACCTGAGATCACCCTGGAGCAATTAGCGATCTTCCGTCGCTGCCGCTTTGTCCGGCGGGTGTTTGCCTCGTACCCGTCGCTGTTGGCCAAGAAGCCGATGGAGGGCGAGGGCGAATGGCATATTTCCATGCCCTATACTGGCGAACCGTTCGACCCCGAGGAGTTTGAGTTGCGGGAGGGCGGCTGGGACCACGAGCACTGCGACGTTTGCTGGGCCGAGGTCTTGGACGGAATGTCGTACTGGCCGAATGTGGACCCGGATGGCGGGCACGTCGATCTGTGCGAGACGTGCTACCCCCGGGTCATGGCATTGCTGGAGTATGAAGAGGACACGTCGATGGCGTCGTTTGTAATTCGGCTCGACCCCCGGCGGCTCGACAACCCCGACGCCGACATCCGCTACCGGCTCCCCGACTTGTTGGCCCAGCGGTCCGGCGGCGTCATCAGCGAGGACGGCTTTGACTACATAGGCGAGGGGCCATTGCTCGTGCTATTCCTGAAGGCATCAGCGCTCGGGCCGGCCCTCGAATGCGTGCTGGATGTAGTCGAGAATGTCCGCGTGTTGGGCAACGACTTGCGGCCGGCCGCGGTGGTTGCCGTGGAACGCAAGGGCGAGCATGAGGTCGTTTACCCCGCGGATTTCGAAGGGCCGTTCCTGTCAGGACCGCAAAGCCCGCCGAACCGGAACCACGGGCGTTCGTGAGGCAGCGGTCATTTCCGGCTGAGCAACAAGCGAGGGTAGGTACTCCACGATGTGAAGCCGGGAGTGAAACGAACATAGATCCTGACCCGGCCCGCCCTACTGGTTTTCCGAGACAGCAAGCTCTTGCAGCGGCCCCGGCAGGTGAACCTGGTCATTCGGCAGCGTGGCGGAGGCGTGAAGATGGGCTTCACAATCTACTACCGATCAACTCAACGGCTTAGCCGCGCGCGGGCTGACGCTATCCGCAGAGCAACCGATACGCTCATCGCGGGCCGGACCTGGCTCAGCTGCGAACCGGTCGGCTTCTTTCAGGATCAGAAGGACGGACGGTTATTTGGCGGAAGTAAACCGAACTTCCAGCCTCACCCTGACGACGTGGCCGCAGCCGCTCGCGAAGGGCTCCCGGATGGCACGGTTCGCGAGCTGATCGAGATACTTTGTAAGCTTTCGAGTGACTTTGAGGTGGACTGGGAATTCAGCCATGACCACGATCCAGGCCCAATCGGATTTATCCGTGGCGGCGTATGCGAGCGGCGACTGAAGGAACAAATGGAGGCCTTCGGGGATCTCGGCGGCATCTTGCAAGAAATGATGGGTGATTTCGAAACACAATCGGGAAGTTCTCCATCGTCGCCTTTCGGGACTTCCAAGCGCGATTCGGACGATGAGGCCGATGACGATGCGGGACCGTCTGTTCTGCCGTTCCGGCCCAAGGGAGATTAGAACGCCGCCGAACCACTGTACGCAGGCCGTCGCGGAGGGGCCGATCATGCTTGGCGCGATTGCAGGCGACGTCATCGGGTCGGTCCATGAAGGCGCGCGCACCAAGACCAAAGACTTCCCGCTGCTAACTCCCGCAAGCAGGTTCACCGACGACACCGTGCTTACGGTGGCCGTCGCCGACTGCCTGTTGCACGGGCGGGATTACGTGGACGCGCTGCACGACTACTTCCACGCCTACCCGGACGCCGGTTATGGCAGCACCTTCTGGCTCTGGGCCAGTTCCCGCCGGCGGGAGCCGTACCAGAGCTGGGGCAACGGGTCTGCCATGCGGGTCAGTCCCGTCGCCTACGTCGGGACGACGCTGCAGGAAGTGCTCGACGAGGCCAGGCGCAGCGCGGAGGTGACGCACGACCACGCGGAGGGCATCCGCGGCGCCCAGGCGACCGCCGCCGCGATCTTCCTTGCCCGTACCGGCGGCACCAAGGAGCAGATCCGCCAGTACGTCGAGGAACGGTTCGACTATTTCTTGAATGAGACGCTGAACCACCTGCGCCCCACGTACCAGTTCGATGCATCATGCCAGCGGTCGGTCCCGCAGTCGATCATCGCCTTCCTGGAATCGACCGGGTACGAGGATGCGGTGCGCAACGCCATCTCCCTCGGTGGGGACGCGGACACGATGGCGTGCATTGCGGGCGCCATCGCGGAGGCATATTATGGCGGGGTGCCGGCCGCGATTGCCGAACCCGTCCTGGCGCGCCTGGATGACCGTCTGAGGAGCGTGGTGCAAAAATTCCGCGGGCATTACGGCATGCGCCTCGTAACACCCGCCTGAATCAGGTTCCGCACCAGACCGGCCAGGCGAGTGATGGCCTTCCCTGCTGCAGCGCTCCGCCGGCGTGAGCCGGCCGCTGACCTCCGGCAAGACAAAAGCCATTCAGTGGAGTCCATCACATGTTCGGGTTCTTCAAGAAGAAGACGCCAGACGCAAAGGGGCCTGATTTTTCGAATATCGATTCCCGGGCGAAGGCCGAAGCGATGTTTCGAAAGGGAGAACTGGAGAAGTTGTTCTTGCTCCCGCTACAGTTCGGCGGACAGGATATTGCAGAAAATGTCCTGTTCGTGCCAGCTTTCGTGGTCGCGGTGAAGGCGGGAATCGACTTCAACATCATAGCGCCTCTCGTTGCGGAGGGGAAAGTCACGCAGTACAACGCCGAACCCGATTACCAGGGTGATAGCGTCATTCCAATTTCCATCAAGATCACCGCCTGGGATCCTGGTCAATTCTCCTCGACGATTAACATTTGGGGGGCAGCCTTGACGCAAGAGCAAGGTGACCAGGAAGGAAACGGTTGAAATGCCCTTGTACCGGAAAGCAAATAAGGAGGGCGCAGCGGATGGATGAGGCGCGATTCTGGAACGTCGTCGCCATGGCATGCCGGTCCGACCCGCGCCGTGTGCACGAGTGGCACCAACGTCTCCAGGCCGAGTTGGAGAAGTTCGAGCCGGCCGAGATCATCGAGTGTCAACTGGCGGCGATCAGAAGGTCATCAGTTCGGCTATGGAGGCGAGGCAAGGCTGCTCCGCATGTGGACAGCCATCGACCGCGGTGAACCGGCGGGGCAACTCGGGGACTCGCCAGAGTACATGGAATTGAGTGGGCGGCAGGTCGGTCCCGGGTGGGCCGAGCAGAGCCGAACCAAGTGCAACCGACCTTGGCCGCCGCACGGCGGATAGATCCTTAACGTTGGCCATTGAGGATGCCGTCAATGGAAGCGATCGTGCCCGCGGCGTTGCTCCACGAACTCTCCTCGGGAGACATTACTGTTGTGTCCTGGAGCACCGCGAGCGACGAGTTGGTTCTTCATATTTACAAAGATGACAATGAGGAGACCGGCCTGTTGCACTTTCGCGGTGTCCGCCAGGTCTGCCTGCCTCCACAGCTGGTCATCCGTGGCCTCAGAGCCGGAGGCGCCGACCTTCTACCCGAAGGCTATTTGCGCAACTACTACTCCGGAGAGTTGACCATCGACTCCGGCGAACGCATCCGAGTCGAACATGTCATTCTCTTTGAAGCGGACGTCGGGCCAGTGGGGTTTGTAGTGGCCCGGTCCCTGGTGTATGAGATCACAAGCGATCCCGATTGACGACGATCGGCCGGACGCCGTAGCGTCGTCGAGCGAAGTCGTTTGCGACAGAGGGCAAAATGGATCAAGTCATCCGCGATAGCTACATCTTGGTCGGAGGGTGACGGAAGGACTGCCAGGGGTGACGGAAGCACTGCCGTCCAGATGTTGAAGAACCGCCGGTCAATCCACCGTGTTTCCAACAAAGTACCAGGCCACGGGCTGTTTGCCGGCTTTGTCATAAACTGGAAAGCAGACACACTCCCCTCGGCATAACTCCTCGTTTATCTTGCTAACCGAATTGCGAGCGTCATCGATGGTCGGCCGTTCCGTCCCGACAAGACGAAGAGCTTCTGCCACGGACAGGCGCTGGGCCGTGAAAGTGTCGCGTTTTTCCGAGATCCTTTCTACATCGAGAACGTTGCTGATTCCCTGGCCACCGTCGGCATAGATCTGCCGCAAGATTTCGATCTGGGCTTGTGCGTCCTGGGGGACAGCCAGCTTATTGAGCCGTTCCAAGAGCCGGACTCTTTCCTCATAGAGCTCGACCAGGCCGTACGGGTCGCCTTCCGCCGCCGCAGCGGCAACCGCCTCGCGTGCCCAGATCAAGTGCTGCGGCAGAAGGCTTGGCAGATCGTAGTTCTCGGTCAAGAAGCGCGCCTGAAGCGCCTGCAAGGCGACAGCGGGGTCGGGATGCCAGGGTGCTTCGTGGTACCAAAGTTGGGCTCCCATCCATCAATTCTCCGATGGGCAGTTCACGCCGAGCGACCTGTCCGCGGAAATCGACGCCGAAGGACAAAAGATAGGTAAGGCTGAACGCCGGCAGGAATGAACCATGATTCTGCTGGATACTGACCACTTGACGATTCTCAAGTACCCGGCCAAGCGGCTGTTTCCCCTGGCTTGCTTCAAATAACCACCGGTCGTTTCATGAGGAGCGTGACCGAACCGTACACGGTCCCCTCCAGGTCGTGCAAGGCGTGATCGACGTCTTTCATCTTGCCCAGCTTGCTGGTCCAGCGCCCCGAAGGGCGCTGGCGGGCGGCGTGTTTAGGGATGCCCTGATCGTTGGCGAACACGGCAATTTTCTCGAAGCCGGCCTCCAACTCCTCGCCGGCACAAACGACGAAGCCCAGGGTTGAGAATGCCTCACGGAATGCCTGCAGCGTGACCTCGCGCCGCACTCCTTCTGGCCAATAGGTCCTTTCGAGCCCAATGGGCCACCACCAGTCTGTGGTGACCCCGACCGCCCAGGCAATGCAGTTGTACTGGTCATCCGGCGTGCTGGATACCTGCCAGGCCGCGCCCTGCAGTCGGGGGAACACCGACTCGATTCCTTCTAGCATTGGAAGCCGTGCGCCCTCCCCCAGCGCAACCACGCTTCGCTCATCTTGGCGATGTTGCCACCCTCCCCGGGCGGCACTGGATCGGCCCCGGTGATTTCGGGAAGTGCCCAAACCCAAAGCCGCGGTCGCTCCTGGAGGTCCCGTAACATCAGCGGCACGACCGCGGTACCCAGGCGGATGATCTCCCGAAAAGCGGCGTGCTCAACGATGTCCTGATAGGATGACAGGTAACCCGTCTCAGCAGTCCAGGTCGTTTCCAGCTGCCGGAATCGTTCCTCGACCGTGTCGGGCGGCCCGGGGGCCCGGGGCTGCGATTTGGGAACTGAGGCCATGAGTCCGTCTCCGTGAAAATGGGAGAGTTTGGCTCGTTGGAGCGTTTATTATATAGCGGCGGCAAAATCAAGTTCCAGGAGAAATTATAGCTCGTCAAGCCAGTGGCGGACTCAGTGCCTTGCTGAAGACACCCGAAATCGACGAGATGTGGAGCCTAGACAAACGCTGAACCCGGTGGACATCTGAAGTGAAGGTGATCTGAGAACTCGGATGACTCCGAAGCAGGCCATCGCCTTTGTGAAGGCTAACGGGATCGTGCTCGAATCCGGGCGCGGCCCGGTCGCCAACCTGGCCGAGGCCATTGCCGGCGCCCCGATTCGGGGCAGTTGGTGGGCGCACGCAAAGGCTAACACGATCTTCCTGTGCTCGCGCGCGATCCGCGAATCGGCCGACGTGTTGGTGTGCCGCCTCGTGGGCGGTAAAGTCACCTACGTCCATCGGCGCCTCTGGCCGGCGCTGGTGCGGCTGGCCGGGCGGTTCGACGCCGATCAACTGGCGGTGATCGAGGAAGCTCATACTCCTTCGGGCAGGCATAAAGTCAAGGTCACAAGCTTTCAGAAGTGGGTTCCGGAGGAAGTGGCACAGGCGGCCGCACGGCTTACGGATGAGGAGGCAAATTCGCTCCTCCCGGTGCTGCCAACCAGCAGTTCGCGAAGCAGCCGGCGCAAGGGCCGCCAAACTGAAAGCGGCTGACCTCAGCTCCAGCGACGGGATGAGGAACTGGCGGACGCGTTCAATGACCGGCGGCGCTCGACGACCCTGGTGCAACTGGCGCGCATCCGATTTCGGGAGTTGCTAACCGACGAGGAGTTCGCCGGTTTCAGCCCCGAGACCCGCGCCTCGGTGCAAGCATTGCTGGAAATATGGCGGGCCTGATTACCGATTAAGCGATGAGGAGAATCTAAAATGGGAGCGCACCCGTACTGGTACTTCGTGAAATACCAGCCGAATCCGCAAAAGGCTCTCGACCAACTCCGCGAGTCCGAGTTCGAGGCCGGCAGGTACAATCCGGTGATCCGGTTCCTCGACTTCCCCGTAGGGCCTGGTGCTCCGGCGCCTGGTGCCCAGCACAGTTCCATTGAAGAGGCGATGCAAGACGCCGCAGAGGACGGCACGCGTTCTATCCTCGACATTCACGCGATCGCCGAGGAACCCGATTTCGGCGTGGCCGCGCCCCTGCCAAGCGAAGTTCTGGAATCGCTGTATGGGACTGCGCAACCCACTCGAGAAATGGTCGAACAGAATATGTACTTCTTTGAGGACGTGGAACGCGGACAATGTGTCTACATGGTGGTCTACAAAGACGGTAAGCCTAGTGAGCTTTTCTTTGCAGGGTATTCATTCGACTGATCCCATGGTCCGCGAGGAGCAACCATTGTCGGCCGGGCCGTCAATCGCGGCTCCACCGGGACAAGCCCGGTGGCGGCCATGGGCATGTAGGCATCGGTTACTGGCCGTCACTCAGCGAACCGCCGGGACATGCCCGGTGGAGTCGTTGCAGCCAAATCGCGCAGGCTGAACCAACTTCCTCGTTTCGTCCTTGCTTTCTCATACACCTCGGTTTAAGGTCAATTCATCGTTTCCTTCACGGCTCAGCCCTACTTCTATTGAGAGGCATTCGGATTATGAGAATGCGACGCATCCTTGTTTTCTTTGCTTTCGTCTCGTTTATCTTCGTTCCTGCCACGAGGGTGAGAGGGGATGATCTTGCCCGCGCCGCCCGGACGCCGCTGGACGACTACGTGGCCAAGCCGGATGCCGCATACACCTGGAAGGTCATAAACACGATTCCGGGCGATGGCTACACGACCTTTGTGGTCGATATGACGTCGCAGACCTGGCGTGCCGTGCCGGAAGTGGACAGGCCCGTCTGGCAGCATTGGCTGGTTATCGTCAAGCCGGAGTCGGTGAAACACGACACAGGCTTCCTGTTCATCGGCGGCGGCGACAACAAAAGTCAGCCGCCCAAGACGCCGAATCCTCTGACGGTGACAATCGCCAAGGCGACCAACACGGTGACGGCCGAGCTGAAGATGATTCCCAACCAGCCGCTGATTTTCAACAAGGACGGCAAGCCGCGCAAGGAGGACGATTTGATCGCCTACTGCTGGAACCGGTACATGGACACCGGCGACGCCACGTGGCTGCCCCGTCTGCCCATGGTCAAAAGTGCGGTGCGCGCCATGGATACCATGACCGCTCTGCTGGGCAGCGAGCAGGGAGGCAAGACGCCCGTCAAGAAGTTTGTCGTGGCGGGCGGCTCCAAGCGTGGCTGGACCACCTGGCTTACCGGCGCCGCCGATCCGCGGGTTGCCGCCATCATGCCGCTGGTGATCGATGTCGTGAATGTCAAAGCCTGCTCGATCAACCATTATTCCGCATATGGCTTCTGGGCGCCGGCCATCGGCGACTACACGCGCCATAATGTCAAGGATCGCATGGACTCGCCGGAATATGCCAACCTGCTCAAGATCGTCGATCCCTATTCCTACCGGGAACGTTTGACCTTGCCCAAGTTCATCGTCAATGCCGCCGGCGACCAGTATTTTCCTCCGGATTCGTCGAAGTTTTACTTCGGCGACTTGAAGGGCGTGAAGTACCTGCGCTACGTACCGAACGCCGATCATTCGCTGCGCGGCTCCGACGCTCAGGAGAGCATGCTGGCTTTTTACGCTGCAATTCTGGACGGCAGCCCGCTGCCGAAATTTACCTGGAAGATGGAAACGGACGGCTCGATCCGCGTTCAAACGGAGGACAAACCGCTCGAGGTCAATGTCTGGCAGGCCACCAATCCCAAGGCGCGTGACTTCCGCCTGGAGAAGATCGGCAAGGCTTATCAGAAATCCACCCTGGAAAGCTCAGAGAATGGCGTGTATGTCGCCCGCGTGCCGAAGCCGGAAGAAGGTTGGACGGCGTTCTTTGTAGAACTGACCTTTCCCAGTGGTCTGAAAGTTCCCTACAAGTTTACGACGCAGGTCAGCATCGTTCCCGACGTGCTGCCGCACAGCATCGATGAGTTTCGCAAGAGCATCAAGTCGGGCGGCAGCGGCCGGCCTTGATCGTGCCCGAAGCATACCAACCGGCAGAGTAAGCGATGGGGCTTCGCTTACGCTGCGGGTTGGCATGACGGCCCCTAGCGGAGGACTTCGGCCAGTTTCCGAACCTTGTCGGCGCCGACCTTGTCCACGACTTCCTTGACAGCGCGGACATCGGCCAGGGAAATATCGCTGGCGCTGACGCTCGCGGGCGCAGTCACGGCCGTGGCCGCCGTCGCCGGCCGGCCGACCGGCCTGCGGATCATCGAACTCTTGCTGGCGCCCTTGAGAGCGCTCTTGTAGTTCGAGATCATCGACGTGTCCATGTTGATGCCGAACTCTGATTTGAGATAGCGCTGAAGGTCCTTCGGAGAGGCGTCGTAGCCTCCTAACGCGGCTATCGCGCGGCGTACTCCCTCCATCTTGGTGATCCCGCCGTTGGCCCGATTCCTTGGAATCCCGCGTGGCATTTTCGTGGTCCCCCTGTGTGACTAGCGGTGTTAAACCATGCGACGCTAATATGTTACAAATCTACGCTTGTGTGACAATCAAAATATCATGTTTAAGATGCGAAATTGTAAGCCCTTGGTTTCGCAAGCGAATGACCGTGCAGGATAGTCACCGAAATGGACAGCCAAAGAAGCCAAATGGATCGAAATAATCCACTTTCAAAAGGCCGCTGGGATAGCCGATGGGTAAGCTGCGGACGGGAGGGAGGCCGGCTCGACCGCTTAATCGCTTGCAGCGCCGAGGCTTAGCGCCTGGCTTGAATGAGGGAACAAAGGTGCCGGATTATCGGCCAAATCGCTTCGGTACATCATTTGCTTCCCTCTTGCCCCGGCTCAAGATATATTAGCATTGGGGAGGTTGAGCGGCTCAACTGGTGGGGGCACGTCTTATGAGCGCAAAAGCATTGCCAGGCAGCAAGCTAGAAGTGGAAGCACTGGAAACGCGCAACTTGCTTTCCAATGCGACCTTCGCCGTCGCGACGGGCATCCTGAACAGCCCGGAGAACTTTACCAACTTCATTGCCAACGAATACAGGCATCTACTCGGCCGCTTGCCGGATACGAATGGATTCAATCACTTCCTGGGCCTGCTGGAAAACGGCATCAGTCCAGAGACGGTTGAGGCGCAGCTCGCCTCCTCCACGGAGTACATTTTCGACCACGGCAACACCGCCGTCGGCTTTGTCACTGGACTGTACCAGGACTTGCTGGGCCGGCCCCCCGACCCCAACGGCCTGAACAACTGGCTCAATGCCCTTGCCAACGGCTCGAGCGCCTTTGCGGTTGCTGCGGCCTTTGTCACCAGCGTGGAACGCGAGGTCGTGCTCATTCGCAGCGACTACACGTTGCTCCTGGGCCGCAACCCGCGCACGGACGAGATCGTGTCCTGGCTCACGCAATTCCAGAACGGCAGCAACCGCGAAATGGTGGAGGCGGGCATCATCGCCTCCGACGAGTTCTTCGCCCTGGCCAGCAAGAATCCGTCAACATTCATCGTCCACACCTACCAGGACGTATTCCTGCGCACTCCTAACCAGACGGAAATAAACTTCTGGCTGAATGTTTACAACCAAAACAACACGCCGTAAGACGCCCCGGTTTGGTTGATTTCCCTAAGCTTGGCCGGCTACTGGTGGGGCAGGTTCCAACTTGCACGGCAGGTTAGAGACCTGCCCCACGAAGCTACCTTCCCACGCCTAGACCATCCGCCACGCGATTGATGTAGTTGAACCAACTGGCAATCAAGTTGATCTGCAGAATTGCCCGATCGTCGAAGCCCACCCGGCGAAGCTGGTCCAGATCCTCTGCACAAACCTGGGCCGGATTGAGGGTAAGCTTCGCCGCGT
>DASZFN010000715.1:0-9048 GCA_035939715.1 Gemmataceae bacterium
AGCATGTTGGGAAGTACGTTGTCGCTGGTGCGCTTTTCGGTCTGGCGTGGTTCTTAAGTTGGTTCGGGATGGTTTACAACAGCCTGGTGTCGCTACGGCAGCGCGTGGCGCAGGCCTGGTCGAATGTCGATGTGCAGTTGAAACGGCGTCACGACCTGATTCCCAACCTGGTGGACATCGTCAAGGGTATGCGCGATTACGAGCGCACCGTGCAGACCGAGCTGGCCCAGCTTCGCGCGCAATTGGGTGCCACGCCGCCCGGCCAGCCGGGACCCGATCCGCAGGCAGCCACGGGGACGATTCGCGCCATAGTGGAGCGCTATCCCCAACTCAAGGCCGAC
Organism: Gemmataceae bacterium; assembly: GCA_035939715.1. Lineage (GTDB taxonomy): Bacteria > Planctomycetota > Planctomycetia > Gemmatales > Gemmataceae > DASZFN01. The sequence goes on from DASZFN010000715.1 coordinate 342, forward strand.
CGTTCGTTCCTCGACCTGCAGCAGAACCTCATCGACACCGAGCAGCGGATCGCCCTGGCGCGAGGCTATTTCAACGATCTCGCGTCCTTCTACAACACTCATCTGCAAAGGATTCCCGATCGCTTGATCGCCCCGCTCGCCGGCCTGCTGCCGCAGGCCTTGATGACCGCGGACGAGTTCGAGCGGGCGCCGGTGGCGGTGAAACTGGCCAATTAGCTGGAGCTCTTTGTGGAGGCAAGCGATCTTTGGTTGCGGCTCTGCCCGCGATTGGCCCAGCAATGTTCCTATGGCCTCGCCGAGAATCTCTGGAAACCATCAGAATCCGGCGTAAAATTTGGAAAGCATAGATCCTCGCCTGTCGGACACGGAATTCGGCATGACCACTCTCGATTGCCCCTGTTTACGCCCTGGACTGGCCCTGGTCCAGGACGAAAGCGATCCGCGTTTCGTAATTCTCTGCGACCGGCTGCGCCTCACGGAGCGGCCGCAACGGCTGACGTTGCGTGAGCTCACCTGGCTGCAATTCTTTGACGGACGGCGCAGCGTGCGCGAAATTCAGGTCGAGGCCATGCGGCGCGAGGGGGGGACGCTCCTGCCCATCGACCTGTTCACGACGCTGGTCAACAAGCTCGACGAGGGGCTGTTTCTGGAAAGCCCGCGCTATCGCGCCTTTCTGGCGGCGCCGATTCGCGAGCCGTCCTGCATCGGTTGCTATCCCGAACGACCCGAGGCCATTCGCAAACAACTGGAAAGCTACTTTACCGACCCGCGTGGCCCGGGGCTGCCGCGGCAACGCAAGCCGGACGGCCGGCTGCGCGCCGCCCTCATCCCGCACATTGATTACCACCGCGGCGGCGTCACCTTTGCCTGGGGCTTCAAAGAGGTCGTCGAACGCACCGATGCGGCGCTCTTTGTCATCATCGGCACCTCCCACTACAGCAGCAATCGCTTCACGCTGACGCGCAAGGATTTCCGGACGCCGCTCGGCATCGTCCGCACGGATCAGGAATACGTCGACCGCCTGGTGAAACACTTCGGCGACGGGCTGTTTGACGACGAACTGGCCCATCTGCCGGAGCATTCGATCGAGCTGGAAGTCGTGTTCTTGCAGTACCTCTACGAAAACAAGAGGACGATCCGCATTGTGCCGCTCGTGGTCGGCTCCTTCCAGGACGCCGTGATGACGGGCACGTCGCCGGCAGAGTGCGGCGACATCGCGCGCATGATCGCCGCGCTGAAGAAAGTGGAGGAAGAGACGAAGGAGCCGATCTGCTACATCATCAGCGGCGACCTGGCGCATCTCGGGCCGAAGTTTGAGGACCCGGAGCCCGTGCGCCAGCCGGCATTGTTGCACAGCCGGGAGAAAGACCAAGAGATCCTGCGCAAGGCAGAGGACGCCGATGCGGCCGGCTACTTCCAGGTCATCGCCGGCGAACAGGACGCGCGGCGGATTTGCGGCCTGCCGCCGACTTTCCTCGCGCTAGAGGCGTTCCAGCCTCGACGTGGCAAGGTTTTGCATTACGATCAGTACGTCCATCCGCGCGGTTACGAGAGCGTCAGCTTCGCCAGCGTGGCATTTTACCGCTGAAAAATTGAGTGTTCGTTTCCGCTTGCTTCTGTTTCCTGCTGTATAAAGGCCGACCAAGTCGCGAAGTTTTTGAAGACCTGGTGCGTGCTCATTTCCAGGCGCTTTGAATCATGTTCCAGCCCATGCGTGCGAACAAGACGACAAGCCAAATCCCAATGGCAAGTCCGAATAACCAGACGGCCGATTCCATCAAGATGCTGATCGGATCATCGAGTAATTTGTGAAACCAATCCTTGAGTCGCTTGCCGAGACTCGGTTTTTCTTCGGGGTCCGTACTCATGTTGCCCATTGTACGATCTGCGCCAGCGACCGCTCTGGCGGCGGATCGAAAACGAAAGAAGCGCTTTACTCTGCGGGGAACTCGCCGATTTCCATGAGCATACGCCGCTGTTCCACGCGGTCAGCGTCGTTGATTCTCAACACGTCAATGGTGGCTCTTGCAATGGCAGTCTTGCCGATGAGTATGGGGCCCCGCCAGGCAAAGTGGTCGCTCCAGCATGCATCGCCCGCGCGATCCCGGATCTGGTCTCGTCGGGACTTCGCCATGGCTAGCGCGTGCCACCGGTCTCTTGGAGCGAGAGCTTTGCCTTCGCCTGTAGCAAATCCAGGAATTGGCCAACGCGCAGGTACTTCTCCAGTGTCAGGCGCTCGGCAGGGGTAATTTTTCCGCGGTTGTTCTTCTGCAGGAGCCGGCGAATTTCCTTCTTCGCGCTCTTGCTAAACCGCATCTTGAGGAATGAGCGCGCTGCATCGCGCGTAATTCCTGAGCGCGTCGAACCGACGACCTCTCTTAGGATTTGAGCTTCCGTGATGGTCGGTGTACTTGCCATGGCGACATTCTAGCAAGAAAAGCCCAGTCTATCCGGTTCACTGCACAGCCGATCACGCTTCCCGGGCCCATTCTTTGCGTATGAATTGAAAATCCGTTCTCCCAGGAAGTAAAAGTTATGAAGCGACCGTAGAAGCGGCTTGGGATTTACTTCTGTTTTTTGCAAAAGATAACGCCTAGCTGGATAGAATAACGGGGTGTAGCCTAATCCCGGAGAGCAATCCGGGAGCGGGGGAACCACTCGGCCGGTGAGAGCCGGCCCTTGGGGCGCAGGTCCAAAAGACCGGGGTACTTTCAAGCCCTAGCCCGTCAGCTAACCTCGTCGGCGGCCCGGACGTGCGTCCGGGCGAATTTGAAAGGGCAACACCCGTCCGGCCTCTCAAGACGAAGAGCCCGCCTCTTACACCACAGGTGTTCCGATGTTAGTTCTGTCGGTCGCGCTGGCGCGTGCGCCTCTGGGGGGCGCTGCGCCCATGTCTCTGGCTGCCGTCGTCGCTGCGGGAGTCGCCGCCGCTTTCGCGCTAGCGCTCATCCTCGCCTGGCTGACCGTGCGCCGCATCCCGAACCAGCAGGTCGGGGTCGTGGAGAAACTCTGGTCGCATTACGGCTCGGTGCCCGAGGGCAGCATCATTGCCCTGCATGGCGAGGCCGGCTACCAGGCCGACCTGCTGCGCGGCGGCCTGCACTTCGGGCTCTGGCGCTGGCAGTATCGCGTCCATAAATTTCCGCTTGTGACGGTGCCCCAGGGGCGGATCGGCTACGTCTATGCGCGGGACGGCGATGCCTTGCCGCCCAGTCAGACGCTGGGCCGGGTCGTGGACTGCAACAACTTCCAGGATGCGCGCGCTTTCCTGGGCGATGTGCCGGAAAAGGACGACAAGATGCCCCGCGGCCAGCGCGGCCGGCAGCGGGCCATTCTGCGCGAGGGCGTGTTTGCCATCAACCCGGCTCTGTTTGTCGTCGTCACCGAGGATGCGGTTTATGGTCTGCGGCAGTTACTCGGTTACCGGGAAAGCGAGGTCGTGCATAGCTGGCAGCAACAGCTTCACGACATCGACGGCTTCAGTCCGGTCGTGGTCGGCGCGCCGGTGCCGGCCCCCGATCCGTTGCGTCCGGAGAACACCGTGCAGGTGGACAGCATCGGCTTGGTCACGGTCCAGGACGGCCCGTCCTTGCCGCCGGGAGAGATCATCGCTCCATCGGTCGGCAACGACCGCGACGACGGCAACTATCACAACAACTACCAGGACCCGGAGGCATTTCTGCGCGCCGGCGGCCGCCGCGGCCGGCAGTATGTGCCGCTGACCGACGGCACCTATTTCATCAACCGCTGGTTCGCCAGCGTCGAGCGGCTGCCCAAGACGTTGGTGCCGATCGGTTATGTCGGCGTCGTCGTCAGCTACCACGGCCGCGTGGGCCGCGACCTCTCGGGCGACGCCTTCCGGCACGGCGAGCGCGTGGCCGAGGGCGAGCGCGGCGTGTGGGAACGGCCGCTCGGACCCGGCAAGTACGCCTTCAATACCTATGCGGGCAACGTCATTCTCGTGCCGACCACGAACTTCGTGCTGCACTGGATCACGGGCAAGTCCGAGGCGCACCGCTACGATGAAAGTCTGCGCTCCATCGACCTGGTCACCAAGGACGCCTACGAGCCCATGCTGCCGCTTTCGGTGGTCGTGCACATCGACTACCAGAAGGCGCCCGGCGTCATTCAGCGCTTCGGCGATGTCAAGAAACTGATCACGCAGACGTTGGATCCGATGCTAAGCGCTTACTTCCGCGACGTGGCCCACAAGAAAACCATGCTCGAGCTGTTGCATGAGCGCGACAGCATTCAAGGGGAATCGCGCGAGGAACTGCGCCGCAAATTCCGTGAGTTCGACATCGAATGCGTGGACGTGCTCATCGGCAAGCCGGACACCGCCGAGGCAGGCGGCAAGATCGAGACGTTGCTGGAGCAGTTGCGCATCCGGCAGCTGTCCATCGAGCAACTCGAGACCTACGAACGGCAGCGCGCCGCCGCCGACAAGCTGCGGACCTTGAACGAGGCCCAGGCGCAGGCGGCGATGCAGACGCAGTTGACGAACTCGCGCGTGCAGATCCAGATTGTCGAAAGCCAGGCGGAAGCGGAGCTGGCCCGCTCAAGGAAGCAGGCCGAGCAAACCATCGTGAACGCCGAGGCGGAATTGGCGCGCTCGCGCCGTCAGGCCGAACAGGCGGTAGTGGCGGCCGACGCCGACCTGGCCCGCTCGCGGCGTCAGGCCGAACAGACGGTCGTCATGGCCCAGGCAGAGAGCCAGCAGCGCATCCTGGCGGGACGCGGCGAGGCCCAGCGGGTCATGCAGGTCGGTTTGTCCGAGGCGTCGGTGCTGCTCCGCAAGATCAGCTCCTTCGGCGACCCGCGCCTGTATGCTCTCTCGATCGTTTCTGAGAACCTGGCGCACAGCAGCCAGCCCCTCGTGCCGGAGCGCGTCTTCATGGCTTCGGCCGACGGCAAGGAAGGGAGCAACGGCAGCGCCAGCGGCATGCTGGGCATGCTTATCAATTTGCTGGTAGCGGAGAAGTCCGGCTTCCAGTTGGCCGATCAGACCGAGCTGGCCGGACTCAAGGAATTCAGCGAACGGATGGTGCGCGAGGCGATGGAATCGGTACAACAGCCGATTTCGGTGCCCGGGGCGCATGCCAAAGCGGATGGTGCCGCATCAGCCGGCACTTGAACGGCTATTATTCCAAAGGGCGCTGCCTGTAGGGCAGGTTCTTAATCTGCCTCGCGCCACGGCAGGTTAAAAACCTGCCCTACAAGGCAGCGATATTTGCTTTCTGAAAGCAGAACCGGATCGACCATGAGCCATACTACCGATTCCGTCAGTTCGCACGACGTGATGCAGGTGTGTCGCAATGGCCACGTCATCACGGATTTGCTGCTTGGCTACCCCGAGCGCGGCCTGTTTCATTGCGACCGTTGCGGGGCCCAGACGCTTGACCGCTGCCCGACGTGCGGTGAACATATACCAGGGGCGATCCATGTGCCCGGTCTGCCGCCCGCAGGCAGCCGTGCAGCGCCGAATTACTGCTCCACTTGCGGCGCCGCGTTTCCGTGGACAATCCGCCCGCGCCTGCCGCAAACCAACCCACGGTCTCAGCTCGAGAGCCTGCTCCGCCGTCTGCCGCAAGTCGTGCGGCAACTGCGCTGGCGGCAGACCGAGCGGCCGCCGTTCCGCGTAGAAGACCAGCGTGATCTGGAGGATGTGGTGCGCGCTTTTCTCCCCTTGCTTTTTGACGATGTCCGGCCGGAAAAGCGTACGCCTCGGTACTCGGCCGGCAGCCGAACGGATTTTCTGCTCTCCGGAGAAAGCATTGCTTTGACCGCCAAGCTCGTCGGCCTGGAAGCGCGCGAGCCGGAAATCGCCGGCCAGTTGCGGGAAGACGCCGCTTATCACGCCAGACGGGTAGGCTGCCGTAGCTTGATGGTCCTTATCTACGACCCGGAGGGGATGCTTCGGGAATCCCCCGCGCTGGAAAGAGCATGGTCCAGCCAGGAGGGGGAGCTAGAGGTTCGCTGCATGATTGCGGTTTAACCTGGAGGATCCAGGGAAGATAAGCGGCTCGGGCAGCCGTGAGGCTGCACTGCCTTTTTCATGCAAACTCCCCTCTCTCTTCAATCACATCTAATCTGGAAGCCCGGCAAACTCAGATTTATGCAGGGTTCCCTTAGAGCCGATAACTAAGGAAAAGGAGTCCCTTTCCCCGCAAGGCAGCGGCAGGTGCGCATAAAGGAGGCCGGTGCGATGGCCCGCTCTATTTGGCAAAAGTCTCTCGCGGCAAGTCTGGCCTGGGCCGGTTGCGCTCTGGCGCAACAGCCCACAAGCCCCTTCACCAATCCGGTCCCCGGCGCCGCTCAGGCCGCGGCCTCGGAGCGCATCATCACGGTGCAGGAGACCGGCAAGCCGAGCCACAAGTGCAAGGTGCTCAAGTCCTGGCAGACGTCCGAGGGCGCCACAGCCTACAAGGTCCAGGCGCTCGATACGGGCGAGGTCATGACCATCGTGGAGAGCGGGCCCATCACCAGCGTGCCGGGTTCTCACGCCGGCACGCGCACGCATGCCGTGGCCACGCGGATCTTCCATTGGACGCACGCCAAGACGCCCCCCCCGGAAGCCCCGCTGCCCCCGGGAGAAGGGATTCAAGCCGCTTCGGTTACCACGGTTGAGCCGGCGCCGACACCCGCCGAGACTCAGCCGAAGGCCGCTTTGACTCAACCAGAGTTAGCTTCCACTCGTTCGCTAACCTCACTGCAGGCGAACCCGCCGAGTCAGGCGACGACGGCGCCGAGCCCGGCGAGCCGGCGTTTCGATACTGGGAGCCAGCCCAGCCGCGGGGCGACTTTATCCAGTCCCTACGGCCAGGTAAGCCCGGCGCCCGCTCCCGTTATCGAGGAACGGGCAGGCATTTTGGCCAGGCTGGCGGCGCGCACGCACAGGCAAGACCCTGCCTGCGTTTCCGACACCTGCGTTTGCCCGCCGGCCCAGACGAGCCCGTCGGTCCAGAGGAGCCCGTCAGTCCAGACGAGCCCGTCAGTCCAGACGAGCCCGTTCAGTCACCAGTCCAGTCAGCCGACGACGCAGAGCAATGCCAGCCGGCGTTCCGATACCTGGACCCAGCCCAGCCGCGTGGTGACTTCATCCAGTCCCTACAGCCCGGCAAACGGCAGCTCGAGCATATCGAGCATCGCTGTGGTTTCCAGCCGTCCAGTGATAGCGAGCAGCCATACCGTTCCCAGCAATGATTGCTGCGACCGCGCACCGACGCCGAGCAGCAACGATGAGAAGGTATTGATTCTGCCGCCGATGCAGTTGAGCAAGCAAACCCCGCTCGTAACCGTCGAGGATGATTGCTGTGAGGCGCCTGCAGTCAAGAAGGAGACTTCCGTCGGGCTGTTGAACGAAATGCGCAAGTCGTGGGGAAAGGCCGACGATCACAAGTCGTGGCAGCGGAAAGCGGAGACGCCAGCCGAGACTCCCGCGATTGTGTTGCCCGCGGCGGATACGCGAAAGGTCGATCCGTTGCCAGTTCCCGAAAAGTACATGGCGCCGCTGGGAGACGAAACGTCTAGCAAGACGAGAACCCCGGCTGAGGAGCCGGCGCGCACGTCCTCGCCACTGCAAGGGTCTTCCAGGAGTCAGCTGCCGCCGTTAGGCACGCAATCGGTGGTCGGCGCCGCTGGCGGTATGAACAGTCAGGTGCAATTCGTTCCGGTGCCGATTATCACGGTGCCGGATTTGACGCGGCCGCCCATGCCGCCCACGCACGCACCGCAGCCGATCATTCAGCCTGCGGGGGCCTCTGCCTATGTGCCGGGGGCGGCCAGCAAGGCCCTGGGACCGAACGTGACAACCACGGACGAGGGCATGGTGAATGCCTTCACGTCGATGCCTTCCCGCGAGCAGGTTGCCCTGGCCACGAACGCGTTCACGAACGGCGAGTCGGCGGCGGCCGTGCAGGGTCCCATGATGCCCGCTCAGCAGAATTACCCGCGCAGCCCTTATGGCCTGATGGCGCAAGGAGCATCCGGTATGGCGCCGCCGGCCATGAATCCGTCCGTTATGCCGGTGGTCTATCAGATGCCGATGCAGGCGGGCCTTTTGATGCCGACGGCTGCCGAGCAGCAAATGCTGGGGGCGCTGCGGGATTCGCTGTATCCGTCGCAGCGCGAATGGGCCGTGGCAGGCCTGGCCACTTTCGATTGGCACGCACATCCCGAGGTTGTTCAGGCTCTGCTGACCGCCGGCCATCAGGATCCCGCAGCCACGGTGCGCGCGGCCTGCGTTCACCACCTCGCCAGGATGAATGTCAACATCATGCCGGTTATGGAATTGGTGCAGAAGTCGAGAGCCGACGCTGATCCGCGTGTTCGCCTGGAAGCGGATCGTGCTCTGAGCGCCATGCAGCCTGCGGCAACGCCCATGCGGTCCACGGTGGAGCCTGCGGCTTCGTGGAGTCCAAAGAATTAATTGAATCGGTTCTTGAGGACCTTAACCCGATCCGTCCGCGAGCTGTCTCGCGGGCGCGTCGGGTTTTTGCGTTGTTTATCGAGTTAAGCCGCGCGCAACAGACCTCGATTCATCTTGCCCGTCCCGCGCCATTTTGCTAGACCTAACGCCTTGCAGGGTCCGGGAGTTATGATCGAGAGCTAAGGCACGCACCTTCAGGTCGTGCACCCTGGTCCGTGATTCTTGTCTCATCTCCCTAAACTCATGAGGCGTCCATGATTCCGATAGATCTGAGTGGTA
>DASZFN010000716.1:0-7252 GCA_035939715.1 Gemmataceae bacterium
CTGGTGCTGCTCAACAGCGGCAAGGGCCAGTTCAACTTCACGTTGCTGGCCCTGGACCGCCGCACCGGCAAGACGGTGTGGCAAAAGGATCGCCCGCGCGGTTTTGCTACCGGGCTCTGGTCCACGCCCGTCATTCGGCAAACGGCACAAGGCGGCCAGGTGATTGTGACCGGCGGTCAGCAGGTCGTGGCCTATAGCCTTGCGGAGGGCTCGGTGTGCTGGCAGCTTGCCGGGCTGCCGGCGGTCTCGCTGAGCACGCCGGTGGTCGGCGATGGCTTGCTGTTTCTCACCCTCACCAACCCCATTGGCGACGTGGACGAGAATGTCGTCAAGCTGCCGGCGTTCGATGAAATGCTGGCGAAGTACGACAAGAACAAGGACGGCAAGCTGAGTGCCGACGAATTGCCCAACGACCTCGTGCTGTTCACGCGCAACCGGCCCGACAAGATCGGCAACTGGGCCAAGGTCCGCGACATGCTGGCCATGTATGACAGGGACAAGGACAAGGCTCTCAACCGCGAGGAATGGCAAGAGCTGACGCGCTCCACGGCGCAGATGACAGCCGGCATGGACATTGCCGTGGCCGCCGTCCGGCTTGACGGCCAGGGAGACATCAGCAAGACCCACGTCGTCTGGAAGGAAGGCAAGCAGGTGCCCGAGGTGCCTTCTCCGCTCTATCACCGGGGACGGCTTTACCTGGTCCGGGAGACGGGCGTCGTGACCTGCCGCGACGCCCAGACCGGCAAGGAGATCTATCGCGCCCGCCTCGGCGCCCGCGGCACCTGTTATTGCTCGCCGGTCCTTGGCGACGGCAAGATCTACGTCGGCACGGACGGCGGCGTGCTGGTCGTCTTCAAGCCGGGCGATCGTTTTGAGGTGCTGGCGCGCAATGATTTGCGGGAAGGCATCGTGGCCACGCCGGCGCTGGTCGAAAACCGCATTTACGTACGGACGGAACGGCAGCTCATTGCGTTTGGGGAATGAAAGAGGAAACATGGCGAAAGTGTCGCCTTCCGAAGCCTATTTCGTGCCGCTCCCCGACGAGATCACAGCGCACGATCTCCCGGTCGCCGGCACGCTGCCCCCGCAGCTCAGCGGAGTCTACCTGCGGAACAGTCCCAATCCCCGGCCGGGATCGCCCTACCCCTTTATCGCCGGTGACGGCATGGTCCACGGCGTCCGCCTCGAGGCCGGCCAGGCGCGCTGGTATCGCAACCGCTATGTCAAGACCCGGCGGGACGCCGGTATCCGCGGCGGCCGCTCCTCCAATACCCACGTCTTCGCCCACGCCGGACACATCCTTTCTTTCGTCGAGGTGGCCCTGCCGATCGAACTCGACCGGGACCTCGAGACCGTCGGCCCGGTCGATTTCGGAGGCATCGACACCGCTTCACCGCGCATGGCAAGATCGACCCGGGCACGCGCGAGCTCATCGCCTTCGGCTGCCAGTTCGCCAGTCCCCATCTGACCTTCTACCGCATCGATCGCAGGGGACAGGTCGTCGAGCGGCGTGCCATCGACATGACCACCCCCCTGCCTCATGCACGACTTCGCCATGACCGAACACCACGCCGTCTTTTTCGACACGCCGACGGCCCGGTACCGGCAATTTGTCGTAGCAAGACCTGCCGTGCCAGGTTAGTAATACAATGAAAGCCTTTGGAGCCCGCATGCGCTATCTTCCCTCCTTTGACGATTTCGTTTCTCTGGCCAAAGGCGCCAGCCTGGTGCCGGTTTACCGGCAACTGATCGGCGATACCCTGACGCCCGTCAGCGCCTTTTGCAAGATTCAGGAGGGAGAATGGGCGTTTCTTTTTGAGAGCGTCGTGGGCGGCGAACGGCTGGGGCGTTACAGCTTTGTCGGCTCCGGACCGTTCCTGCGCTTCCAGGCCTGGGACCGCAAGGTGCAGATCCACGAAGCTGCTTCCGAACCGGCGCGGGTCCGGGCCGCGCCAGGCGTCGAGTGCGACCATGCCGATCCACTGAAGCTCCTGGAAGAGAAGCTCGCCCTTTACCACGCGCCGCATGTCCCCGGTCTGCCCCGTTTCTGCGGCGGCGCAGTTGGTTATGCCGGCTACGACACTGTGCGTTATGTGGAGCGCCTGGCCCAACCGCCCCCGGACGACCGTCACCTGCCCGACCTCTGCTTTGCCCTCTACGATCGCATGGTCATCTTCGACCACATTAACAAAACCATCGCCGCCGTCGCGCACGCCCACGTCGAACCGGGCGATCTCCAGCGGAGTTATCAGTTAGCGTGCGCCCGCGTCGATCGCCTGGTGGAGCGTCTGCAGCAGGGGGTGGCCGACCTGCAGCTCACCGACATCATGCCGGTGGGCGAGGTGCAGCGTCCCTACCGCTCCAACTTCGCTCCCGGAACGTTTGAGCGCGCCGTGGAGAAGTGCCAGGAATACATCCGCGCCGGCGACATCTTCCAGGTGGTGCTCAGCCAGCGTCTGGAAACCGAGACCAGTGCGCGCTCCTTCGACATTTACCGGACCTTGCGGGTCGTCAATCCCAGCCCGTTCATGTTCTACGTCAAGGCCGGGCCGCTCTGCCTGGTCGGCAGCTCGCCGGAAATCATGGTGCGCGTCGAGGAAGACCGTGTCACGCTGCGGCCGCTGGCCGGCACGCGCCCCCGCGGCAAGACCGAAGAGGAGGATGAACGCCTGGCCGCCGAGTTACTGGCCGATCCGAAGGAGCGCGCCGAGCACATCATGCTTGTGGACCTGGGCCGGAACGATGTCGGCCGCGTCGCCCGCTACGGCAGCGTTCAGCTCAGCGACGTCATGAGCATCGAGCGCTACAGCCATGTCATGCACATCTGCAGCACCGTGACCGGCCGGCTGCAGCCCGGCCGGTCGGCGTTCGACGCCTTGCGCGCCTGCTTGCCTGCCGGCACGCTCAGCGGCGCGCCCAAGGTGCGGGCCATGCAGATCATCGACGAACTGGAGCCGCAGCGCCGTGGCCCCTACGGCGGCGCCGTGGGCTACGTGGACTTCAGCGGCAACATGGACACCTGCATCGCCCTGCGCACCCTGGTCCTCAAGGGCCAGACCGCCTACCTGCAAGCCGGCGCCGGCATCGTCGCCGACAGCGTACCGGCAACCGAGCGCGAAGAAACGCTCAACAAGGCCATGGGTTTGTTGCGCGCCCTCGAAATCGCGGAGACCCAGCTCTAGAGCGTTGGTCATTAGGGGTAGTCAATAGTCAGTAGTCAATAGCCTGTGGCCATTGACTACTGACTATTGACGATTGACGATTGACGATTATGGCCTTGGCAACCGTTCACCAGGTGAGAGAATTGATAAAGTCGTAAAGCTCAGAAAAATCGGCAGGATCGGCTACTAACCGGGAACGCCCGCATTGACTTCGCGCTCGGGGCTTTCGAGCCGGCGCGCAATCCAGGACTTCCTTTCATTCGTCTTATTGGCAGATGGCATGAGCGAACCGGCAGCGACCCCGAGGGCGCGGACCCGAGCACCGGCGGCACCCGGCACGTCGGCAGAGGATCTCGTCTGCGCTTTCAACGCCATGCGCGTGGAGCTGGTCAGCACGCTCTATTATTTCCTCGGCAATTACGAGGACGCCCAGGACGCGGCCCAGGAAACGTTTTTGAAATGCTGGCGCGGTCTGGAAAGCGTATCCGACGTACGCAACCTGCGGGCCTGGATCTTTCGCGTCGGTCTGAACGCTGCCAAGGATCTGCAGCGCAATGCCTGGCGTCGCCGTGCCAAACCCCTCATCGGCGCCTCCGCCCTCGCCGAGGGCAATGGTCCTTCGCCCCTGGAGGCGGCAGAAGAACGTGAAGAAAAAGAGCGGCTCCGCCATGCGCTGCTCGCCTTGCGCCCTGACGAGAAAGAGGTTTTCTTGCTACGCCAGAACGCCGGTTTGACCTACGAGGAAATCGCCAGCTTGCGGAGCAGCCCGGTCGGCACCGTCAAAACCCAGATGCGCTCAGCCGTTGCCAAGCTCAGGCAGACGCTCCAGGAGAAATGAACGAGCAATGTTGACCTGTGATCATTGCCGCAATTTGCTCTGGGATGAGCTCTACGGCTTGCTGGAGGCAAGCGAGAGCCAGCTGCTGCGCGCCCACCTGAGCGACTGCCCCGCCTGTCAGGCGGAAATGGCGAAGGCGGAGTCCGGCCAACGCCTCATCGCCAGCGTGGCCCTTTTGAATCGGGATATTCCTCTCTTCCGCTTGCCTGCGCCGGAAACGGTGCCCGCTTTCGCCGCGGAGGAGCGGCCGTCGTTGCCCCTGACGCGGCGTTTCGCGCTGCGGCCCTGGATGGCGGCAGCTGCCGTGCTGCTGCTTTGCCTGGGCATGTCGCACGGGTTCTACCGGCACGGCGTGAGCCTGCGTGTCGATTCAGCCCAGCGCGCCGCCAGACAACTCGAGGAGATCGCCGAGCGCCGGCAAGAGCTGGTCAAGAACGCCGACACCGAATTGAAGGCTGACCAAGCCGCCGAGTGCCGTCGCTACACGCATCTGCGCGTGCTCGGACCGGCGACCTATCAGCCCGGCGTGCTGAGCCAGTACCGCATTCTCGCGACCGACCTGAACGACCAACCGCGTCCCGTGGAACTGACCGCGCGCGTGCAGGACGCCGCGGAGAAGGTGCTCTTTGAAAAGAAAATCTCCGGTCAGGGCGACCTCGTCGTGACACTGCCCGCCAATTTACGGGCCTTGCCCCGCACGGAGACCCAGCTCCAGTTCTTCACCAGCGATGCCGCTCAACCGGTCTTCCAAGAGAAACTTGCTGTTCTGGAGCCGCAATATGTGACGGCATTGACGACCGATAAAGTAGTCTATCACCCGGGCGAGACCGTCTACTTCCGTTCGCTGACACTGGAGCCATTCGATCTCCAGCCTGCCCGGCGTGAGTTCACTGTCTCCTATACCTTGATGGATCCGCGCAGCAGCAGGATCGACCGGCGCGTCGGCCAGCTCAGGCCGGACGGCACGGGCAGCGGCGCCTGTGGGTGGCGGCCCGACGCCCTGCCGGGGGAATACCGGATCACGGTGACCGATCTGGCCAACCTCTTCCAGCCGGTGAATAAGACCATCACCGTCCAGACAGGACAAAAGGATCAATCCAGGAATCCCGCCGCCCCGGCCGCTTCATCTGCCCTGCGTATTGAATTCTTCCCGGAAGGCGGCAGCCTTGTCGCCGGTGTGCCGAATCGCGTTTACTTCCGGGCGGAGGACGGCGGCGGTTTGCTGAGCGCCTGGGAAGGGCGGGTGGTTGATTCCAAGGGCAACAAAGTCGCCGACGTGAAAACGGTCGCCAACAGAGCCGGCAACACCGAACTCCACGGCTCCTTTGTCTATACGCCGATCGAGGGCGAGTCCTACGCCCTGCGCAGCACTCGTCCGCCTGCGGCGGCGAGCGTGCAATTGCCCGCGGTGCAGACCAAAGGCGTCGCGCTGAGCGTGCCCGCTTCCGTCCTGAAAGAAGGGGACGAGATTCGCGTGGTCTTACAGTCCCCTTCCGGCGTGCGCCGCCTGATCGTCGCAGCGTCCTGCCGCGGCAGCCTGGTTGCCGAGGAGCCGGTCATCGCCAGGCCAGGCCTAACGGAATTGACGCTCAGGCTGACAGAGCGAACGCACGGCCTGGTGCGCATAACGGTGTTGGACCCCCAGGGAGAGCGCTTGCAACCGATTGCGGAACGGCTCGTCTACTGCGCCGCCGCCGCGCCGCTTAACCTGAGATTGCAGACGGACAAGAAGACATACCGCCCGGGCGAGCGCGTTACGGTAACGATTCAAAGCAGCGATGAGAAGAGGCGGCCGGAACAGTCCTGGCTCTTGGTGTCCACTGGGAAGCGGGATGCCCTGAGCCAGGCTGACGGCCTGCCGCCGCACGTGAAGTTCCCCTATGAATTTGCTCGGCCCGAGGAGATCGACCAGGCGCTCTTCGTTGTCGGCACGGATCCGCAAGAGAAGGCAGCGCTCGATTTCTTCCTGGCCGGCCAGGGCTGGCGGCCGATTGTTCCCGCGCCTGCCGCAGGGGCGGTCGCCGTTCCAGCCAAGGGCGAGGAGACGGCCGCTCTGGCAATGTTTGCCCTGGATAACCTCGGCCAGGTGCTGGAGAGCTATGGAAAGAACCTGGAGCAGCAGATCGCGAAGGCCAACCAGGCATTGCAGGCACAGCTCGCCGGCCTGGGGGAGGACAGCGCCCACGAGAAGGCGAAAGATGCCGAACACGAGCTTGCTCATTACCAGAAGCGCATGCAAGACAACGCTCGCACGGCGCTAGGGATCGCCGCGGCGGGGACCCTGCTCCTTGGCTGTGTCTACTTGATTGCTGCTCTGGTGGGCCTGGCGCGCGGTTCGCTCGCCTCCCGGCCAAGAATGGGCGTGGCCTTCGCCGCAGGAGTTGTGTGCTTGCTCTGCTTGCCGCTTTCCAAATGGCTGACCGCCGAAAGCGCTCCGGAAAAGGGCACGTTTGTGAAAGTCGCCGATCTTCCGGAGATAGGCCAAGAGCTCGTACAGGACTTGCAAGCAAATCGATCTCTCAAGACAGGACCCCGCGCTGGGCCAATGATCGCCACGATTCGCCGCCCAGGCGATGGGAACGTACGGCCGATTCCCGTGCCCGTCGCAGCCGTTTTGCCCGTTCAAGATTATGTCTTCTCCCTGGCCCGGCAGCCCAATGCAGCCCCGGAAACGCTGGTATGGAAGCCGCATATGGCTTTTACGGGCAAGGCCGAGGTGTCCTTCGACTTGCCCGAACAACCTGCCGTCTATCGTGTGCACGTTGAAGGCCACACCGATTCGGGCCGGCTGGGGATTGCTGAGCTGCTGATCGACACACGCCCCACCCCGTGACTGCAAACATGGCCAGCTTCCAGGGCGGTTGACGGCTCATCGGCCAACTTCGTTATCGTCCCCTGACAGCCAAGGCTAAATTGAGTTTGCCGACCGCTCCATTCTTCGACGCTATCTACATTTTGTGTAGGTTTCCCTGTAGTCTACTTGCATCAGTCGCCGGCAGTCATGAATAAGGCGAGCTAGGTTCGGAGCTCTAGAGGAACGTAATGCCGATGGGTAAGAAGGAATTGAGACATGTCGACCGTCGCCTGACGGAAGAAGAGCGCGCGCGGCACGCGCGGATTCGTGAGGCTGCCATCCGGGACATCCCGCCCAAGGAGGTTGCCGCTCGAAATCGGATACTCCAGCCGATCAGGCTCGCTGGATCTTTGCGCATCCTCACGACCGCAGTTACGGCGACGGCCAGCGCGTTGTGGA
>DASZFN010000717.1:0-10367 GCA_035939715.1 Gemmataceae bacterium
GCGCCAACCTGACTTATACCGTTGTGGTCACCAATGCCGGGCCGAGCGACGTTACGGGCGCCAGCGTGGCCGACACATTGCCGGCCAACTTCACGGGTGCCACCTTTACGGCCACGGCGGGAGGCGGTGCCACCGGATTCACGGCCAGCGGCAGCGGCAATATCGCCGACACGGTCAACCTGCCCGCCGCCAGCACGATCACCTACGTGGTGACCGGCAAGGTCAGCTCCGCAGCCACCGGCACGCTGTCGAAGAAGGCCACGGTCACGGTACCGGCCGGGGTGACGGATCCGAACGGCGCCAACAACAGCGCCACCGACACCAACACGCTCAAGACGACAGCCGACCTGCAAGTCACGGCGACGGACAACAGCGCGACGCCGGGCTCAGTCGTACCGGGCGCGAACTTGACCTACACCGTCGTCGTCACCAACGCCGGGCCGAGCGATGTCACGGGCGCCAGCGTGGCCGACACATTGCCGGCCAACTTCACCGGTGCCACGTTTACAGCCACGGCGGCAGGCGGTGCCACCGGCTTCTCGGCCAGCGGCAGCGGCAACATCGCCGACACCGTCAACCTGCCCGCCAGCAGCACGATCACCGACGTGGTGACCGGCAAAGTCAGCGCATCGGCCACCGGCACATTGTCGAATATGGCCACGGTTTCCGTACCGGCCGGCGTGACGGATACAAACACCGCCAATAACAGTGCTACCGATACCGACACGCTCAAGCCGACTGCCGATCTGCAAGTCACTGCGACCGACAACAGCGCGACGCCGGGCTCGGTCGCGCCGGGCGCGAACCTAACCTACACGATCGTGGTCACCAACGCCGGGCCGAGCAACGCCACCGGCGCCGGCGTGGCCGATACGCTGCCCGCCAACTTCACCGGCGCGACCTTCACGGCCACCGCGACGGGCGGCGCCACCGGCTTCACCGCCAGCGGCAGCGGCAACATCGCCGACACGGTCAACCTGCCAGCCGGCAGCACGATCACCTACGTCGTGACCGGCAAAGTCAACTCGTCGGCGACCGGCACGTTGTCGAATACGGCCACGGTTTCGGTACCGGCCGGCGTGACCGACCCGAACACTGCCAACAACAGCGCCACCGATACCGACACGTTAGTGACAACGGCCGATCTGCAAGTCACCGCGACCGACAACAGCGCCACCCCAGGCTCGGTCGCGCCGGGCGCGAACCTAACCTACACGATCGTGGTCACCAATGGCGGCCCGAGCAACGCCCCGGGCGCCAGTGTGGCCGATACATTGCCGGCCAACTTCACCGGTGCCACGTTTACGGCCACCGCGACGGGCGGCGCCACCGGCTTCACGGCCAGCGGCAGCGGCAACATCGCCGATACGGTTAACTTGCCCGCCGGCAGCACGATCACCTACGTCGTGACCGGCAAAGTCAGTTCGTCGGCGACCGGCACACTGTCGAACACGGCCACGGTTTCGGTACCTGCCGGCGTGACCGACCCGAACACGGCCAACAACAGCGCCACCGATATCGACACGCTGGTGACAACCGCCGATCTTCAAGTGACCGCGACCGACAACAGCGCGACGCCGGGTTCGATCGCTCACGGCGCGAGCCTGACCTATACGATCGTGGTGACCAACGCCGGCCCGAGCGACGTCACCGGCGCCGGCGTGGCCGACACGTTCCCGGCCAATTTCACCGGTGCGACGTTCACTGCCACCGCGACCGGCGGGGCCACCGGCTTCACGGCCAGCGGCAGCGGCAACATCGCCGACACGGTGAACATGCCCGCCGGCAGCACGATCACCTATGTGGTGACCGGAACCGTCAGTTCATCGGCCACCGGGACGTTGTCGGACACGGCCACGGTTTCCGTACCGGCCGGTGTGACGGATCCGAACACCGCCAACAACAGCGCCACCGACAGCGATACCGTCACGTGACGTCGGACCGCTGGGGTGCGCCAACTGAGGCGGGCACCCTCAGCTTGCGATGACGATTGCCGAGTCTGCTCGCCGAGTGCCGTTTCCGCCACGGCGGCTGAGAGTCCGTGCAGCGATTACGCCAACAGCTCCTGCACCACCCGCCCATGCACGTCGGTCAGGCGGAAGTCGCGGCCCTGGAAGCGGAAGGTAAGCTTGGTGTGGTCGAAGCCCAACAGGTGCAGGATCGTGGCGTTCAAGTCGTGAACGTGAACGCGGTCCTTGACGGCGTTGAAGCCCAATTCGTCGCTCTCGCCCAACGTCACACCCGGCTTCACGCCGCCGCCGGCCAGCCACATGCTGAAACAATTGGGATGATGGTCGCGGCCGTCGTTTCCCCCCTGCACCATCGGCGTGCGGCCGAATTCGCCGCCCCAGATGACGAGCGTGTCGTCGAGCATGCCGCGCTGTTTCAGATCCAAGATCAGGGCGGCGCAGGCCCGGTCGGTGTTCTTGCAGTTCTTCTTGAGGTCCGCCACCAGGTTGCCGTGCTGGTCCCAGGCTTCATGGAACAGCTCCACGAAGCGCACACCGCGCTCGACCAGCCGGCGCGCCAGCAGGCAGTCGTTGGCAAACGAAGGTTTACCCGGCTCTGCACCATACATCTGCAGAATATGCTTCGGCTCGCGGGCGATGTCCATGACTTCCGGAGCGCTCGTCTGCATGCGGAACGCCATCTCGAAGGAGTTGATGCGCGTGGCGATTTCCGGGTCGCCGGTTTCATCGAGGCGGATCTGGTTAAGCGTGCGCAGGGTGGCCAGTGAGTCGCGCTGGAGCTCCTGATCCACGCCGCGCGGGTTGGCGATATAGAGCACGGGCTCCTTGCCGCCGCGGAATTGCACGCCTTGATAGACCGTGGGCAGGAAGCCGCTGCCCCAGTTCGAGTTGCCGCCGCTGGGTCCCTTGCTGCCGGAGCTGAAGACGATGAAGCCCGGCAAATCTTCAGACTCGCTGCCCAGGCCGTACGTGGCCCAGGAACCCATGCTCGGCCGCCCGAAGATCTGGGCGCCGGTGTTCATCAGAATCTGACCGGGGGCGTGGTTGAAGGCATCGGTCACCATCGATTTCACAATGGCGATGTCGTCTACCACCGTGGCCAGGTGGGGCAGCAGCTCCGAAAGCTCCGCGGCGCATTTACCATGCTTGGCGAACTTGAACTTCGGGCCGAGCAGCTTCGAGCTTGGATTGATGAACGCCGCGCGATAGCCCTTGATCAGCTCCGGCGGCGGCAGCGTGCCGTCGAACTTGGCTAGCTGCGGCTTGTAATCGAACAGTTCCAGATGGCTCGGGGCGCCGGCCATGAACAGGAAGATGACGCGTTTGGCTTTCGCCGTGTAATGTGGCTGCCGTGGCGCGAGCGGATTGGTGGCGACAGTCGCCGAAGCAGCGGTCCTGCCCAGCAACTGGCTCAAAGCGATGGCCCCTAAACCGACGCCGCATTCCTGAAAGAACCAGCGTCGCGCCACCAGTTTGGGGTTCGTCTTGCGATAAAGATAGTCCTGACAGTTCATAATGGTGATCCTTTCCCTTCCTGTCGCGCGGGCCTGGGGCCATGTCACTCTTTCGTAATGGTTTCGTCGAGATTGATCAGCACACGCGACACCACGGTCCAGGCGGCGACCTGGGAAGCGGTCACGCCGCTGGGCAGTTGTGGCGGCTTGTCCGGCTTGTCGGCGGCCAACTCCCAGGAATTCCGCTTGCCATCGGCGAATTTTCGTGTCTCCTTTTCAACGAGACTCAGCAACGCTCTCGACTCATGCTCGGTGGGGGTCCGTCCCAGGCAACGGCGGAAGGCATAGCAAACGCGCTGCTTGTCCGAAGCGCCGCCTTCGCGCACCGTGCGCCAGGCCAGGGCACGGGCGCATTCCAGGAACAACGGCTCGTTCAACGTGGTCAAAGCTTGCAGCGGCGTGTTCGACCGGGTCCGGCGAACGCAGGAATAATCGCCGTTGGGTGCATCGAAGTTCTGCAGGGCCGGGTAGGGCACCGAACGATAGCGGAAGGTGTACAAGGCCCGGCGATAGCGGTCGCTGCCGGTCGCTTCCTTCCAGATCTTCGGCCCGTAACTGGTCGGCGGCGAGAACAGAAATGCTGGTGCCGGTGGGAAGACGCTCGGCCCGCCTACTCTCGGATCGAGCAAACCGCTGGCCGCAAGAGCCACATCCCGCACGATCTCCGCTTCTACACGGAAACGCGATCCACGGGAAAGCAGTCGATTCTGCGGATCGCGCGTGTAGAGTTCGGGCGTCACCTTGGAGACCTGTCTATAGGTCGTTGACGTCACGATGAGCCGGTGCAGCGACTTGAGGCTCCAGCCGCGTTCCATGAACTCCACGGCCAACCAGTCGAGCAATTCGGGATGCGAGGGCGTCTCGCTCTGCGAGCCGAGATCTTCGCTGGTGCTGACAATGCCGGTGCCGAAGTACGATTGCCATACCCGGTTGACCAGGGCGCGTGCCGCAGTCGGCGACTTGCGATCCACCAGCCATTTCGCAAATGTGAGCCGGGTCAGCGGCGCATTAGAAGGCAGGGTGTGCAGAAAAGCGGGAACCCCGGGCCCGACGGGTTTGTCCGGCTTGAGGAAATCGCCGCGCTTGAGCATGTGCGTCGCGCGCGGCTCCTTGAGCGCTTCGAGCACGAGCTGTGAGGAGCCTTCGGGATGCTGCTTCCACAGCTCCTCGATTTTCGCATTGGCTTCGCGCCACTCCGGCACGGTCGTGCGCCAGTAGCTGAATACCGTTGCCATTTGTAGCGGCGTGCGTTTCTGCGCGGGAATGGAGAGAATGTCGCGGACACCTTGCGGCAAAGGATCCGCCACGGCGTTCGCCGCCGTGCTGATCGATAGGCGGAAGCGGCCGAGATTGTGATTCTGGTTGTCGTCGCTGTTCCAGCCGCCGTGGTTCTGCGTCAGATGGAAAGTCAGCACCGTGCCATGCGGATTGCTGATTGGGGTTTGCGCAGTGAAGACGGCTTTGCGCGGCTGATTGCGCCGACCGGGGCCGGCGTCCGTGCCCCAGGCCGTGTCCTGCTTGCCGTCGATGGCATACTCCACAGGACCCGTCACGCGGCGCTTGCCGCTGCGATCATCATAGATGGAGGCGAGCGGCTTCTCCGGCAAATTAATGTCCGCCGTGGCCCTGGCGAATTTAACCTTCGTGTTCCTTTTCGGCGCGTCGGCGGGAGCGGCATCCACCGCAAATTCGCTCAGCGCACAGGTGCCGTAGATCGAACGTCCCGGCCCATCCAGAGGCAGGTTCGGATCCGTGAGCAACTCCAACCGGAAGGCGGTGATGTTCTTGACGTCGGTCTTGACCGTCATGTTGACAGTGTGCTTGGTCGGAGCATAACCCTGGGCCAGGAAGGAGCCGTCCTTGAGCGGCAGATACTTTTGCCCGCCGGTAGAGATTTCATCCACTTCCGGCTGCACCACCACCCACGCCGGCTGGTTCTTTTGCGCCTCGGCCTCCCACTTCGCCATGCGCGCGCGCCAATCCGAGTGATGGTGCTGCAAGTCAGCCTCGATGTCATGGATCTTGCGGAAAATGTCCGCCCGCTGCCGCTGCTCCGCGGGCGTGTACACGGCAATGTTCGCCTCATAGTCGTTGTTCAGGAAGGCGAACAGGCGGTAGTATTCTTCCTGAGTCAGCGGATCGAACTTGTGGTTATGACACTGGGCGCACTGAATCGTGAGCCCCAAGACACTCTTGCCGATGGCATCCATGCGGTCGAACATGGCTTCCATGCGGAACTGTTCCGGGTCGACGCCGCCCTCTTCGTTGATCATCGAATTCCGCAGAAACCCGGTCGCCACGCGCTGGTCTTGCGTTGCCTGGGGCAATTCATCTCCTGCAAGCTGTTCGATGACAAAGCGATCATATGGCAAGTCGCGATTGAGCGCGTTGATGACCCAGTCGCGGTACGCCCACACCTGCCGTGATTTGTCCTTCTCATAGCCGTCCGAGTCCGCATAGCGGGCCGCATCCAGCCACAGCCGGCCCCAGCGCTCCCCGTAATGCGGCGACTTCAGCAGCCGGTCCACCTGTTTCTCGTAAGCGTTCGGACTTTGATCCGCGAGGAAGGCGTCCACCTCGGAGGGGCTTGGCGGCAAGCCGATCAAGTCGAGGCTGAGCCGGCGCAGCAGCGTCGTCCTGTCCGCCTCCGGCGATGCTTTAAGCCTCTCACGTTCCAATCGCGCCAGAACAAAGGCATCAATGGGATTGCGCACCCATTTTGGCTCCGCGACGGCGGGCAACGCCGGCCGCACGGGCGCCGCAAAGGCCCAGTGCTCCGACCACGCCGCTCCCTGGGCGATCCATTGACGGATCAGCTCGATCTGCCGTTCCGTGAGCTTCTTCCCCGACTTGGCGGGCGGCATGCGCTTCTTGGGGTCCATGGCGGTGATACGCAGGTAGACTTCGCTCTCCTCTGGCTTGCGCGGTTCCAGGGCACGGTGTTCGCCCAGGTCGGCAAAGGCGCCGTCCTTCCTGTCGAGTCGCAAGTCCGCCTTGCGCTGCTTGTCGTCCGGCCCATGACACTGGAAGCATGCCTCGGACAGAATCGGCCGGATGTCGCGATGAAAATCGATGCGCTCCGAGCCTCCAGCCTGAAGCCTCGTCACCAGCAAGAGGAGTGCAACCAGCACCAGTGTGGCACGTCCAGGCATTGGCGATCCTCGTCCAATCTCGGAAAGCGGCAGCGATCCATGCAGGAAGCCGGGCGGAAAGCATCCGCGCGGGCGGGTGGCGTGAGAGCCGAACAAACCCTATGCTAACTCGGGTAGAGGCAACAAACAAGAAGGCAAACACGCCGGCGTGCATACCCGTAATTGCAAGGCTGGTTGTTTAACCCGGAGCCAGCGGCGACGGCCCGACGCTGCCAGCTCCGCCGTCGCCGCTGGCTCCAGGTAAACGACTCAAGCGCTACACAAACGGGTATGCACCAACACGCCGGGACTACTGCTTGACCGACTCAGCCGCAGGATCAGCCAGCTTATCGAGTTCGCTCTCTTCCACGAAGCGTAAGGATTCGGAGTTGACGCAGTAGCGCTGACCGGTGGGGCGAGGGCCGTCCGGAAAGACGTGGCCCAGGTGCGCATCACAGCGGGCGCAAAGGATTTCGCTGCGGACCATGCCGTGGCTTTGATCCACGACGGTGACGACATTCTCCTCTGCCACGGGTTGGAAGAAACTGGGCCAGCCCGTGCCCGAGTTGAACTTGGAGTTCGACGCAAAAAGCGGCAGCCTGCAACAAATGCAGGCGTAAACGCCGTGGCGTTTGTTGTCCAGCAAATTGCCGCAGAATGCACGCTCGGTCCCCTTGCCGCGGGCGATCTGGAATTGTTCGGGCGTGAGTTGCTTGCGCCACTCGGCATCGCTCTTGACGACCCTGGCGGTTTCCACGGGACCGACCAACTGTCCCTGGCGATCGAAGACTTTGACCTTCATGGTTGCCTCGCTTTGTTGCAATGAAGCCATTCTAGGAATTCTTGCCTTGCCATGCCTGCGGTCGCGCTGGCATCATATGGCTTTGTTTTCTCATGCGGGGCGTGCACAAAAATGTCCCAAGAGCTGCGGACAAATCCGCCCCGGTCCACTGCGTTCCCGGCTGAGTCTCCCCCGCCCGCGGGCGGGGCCGCGCGCTGGCTGTACCGCCATGTGCCGGCTTTCGATTCGTTGCGGACTTACTCCTTCCCGGCCTTCGGCGCCGACCTGATGGCCGGGCTAACCGTGGCCACGGTCGCCGTGCCCCAGGCCATGGCCTATGCCACGCTGGCCGGCCTGCCGCCGCAATACGGGCTCTATACCGCGGTCATCATGACGGCGGTGGGCGCGCTGCTCGATTCCTCCAAACAGCTTATCAACGGCCCGACCAACGCCATCTCCATCGCGCTCCTGAGCGCTCTCGCCGTGATCCCGGAGGCGGACAAGGCGTCGGCCGCCGTGCTGTTTGCCTTGTTCGTCGGCCTCGTGCAGCTCGGCATCACGCTGCTCCGGCTCGGCGACCTGACGCGCTACGTGTCCCATGCCGTGATCGTCGGCTTTACCCTCGGGGCGGGCATTATGCTCGTGCTCGATCAGCTCAAGAACCTGATCGGCGTGCCCGCGCTGGGCGAGGCGCACGACCATTTCCTCAAACGCTTCTGGCTGACGATGACCTCGGGACAGCCGTGGCACGCGGCGACGGTCACCATCGGCGCCGGCACGATTCTGCTCGTGGTCGCCGTCCGTAAACTGAATGGCTGGCTCAAGCGGCACGGCGCCCGCTTTCCCATCCCGCAACATCTGGTGGCGGTGGCCGTCATGGCGGCCCTGGTGTGGGGTTTCGGCCTGGAACAGCAGGGCGTTCAGATCGTCGGCTATATCCCCCCCTCCTTGCCGCGTTTCGAGGCGCCGTCTGCGCCCTGGGAGCATGTGCGCGTGCTGACCGGCAACGCCTTTGGCGTGGCCATCCTCGGTCTGCTGGAGGCCATCGCCATGGCCAAGGCCATTGCCGCCCAGACAGGCCAGCGCCTCGACATCAACCAGCAATGTCTGAGTGAAGGCATGGCCAACCTGGCAGGCAGTTTCTTCCATTGCATGCCCGGCTCCGGCTCGCTGACGCGCTCCGCGGTCAATCAGCAGGCCGGCGCCGTCACCCAGTGGTCGGGCGTGTTCTCGGCGATTGCCGTGGCCGTCACCATTGTCCTGTTCGCTCCATTCGCCCAGTACATCCCGCGCGCGTCGCTGGCGGGGCTGCTGATGCTGGCGGCTTTTCGCATGGTGGATTACCGGCAGCTCCTTTTCCATTTGCGGGCCACCCGGTTCGACGCCCTGATCGTCCTGGCCACGGCCCTGGCCGCCATCTTCATCTCGGTGGAGTTCTGCATCGTGATCGGCGTGTTTCTGTCGTTTGCCCTCTACGTGCCGCGCGCCGCCCAGGTGCAGTTGACCGAGGCCGTCTTGACGGGGGACGGCCAATCGCGCGAACGGCTGCCCGGCGACCTGCGCTGCGGGCGAATGCTGCTCTACAACCTGGAAGGGGAGTTGTCGTTCGGCGCCGCGCCCGAGCTGGACGCCCACCTCACGGAAATAGAAAGACACATTGTGCCGGACACGCGCATCGTGTTGCTGTACCTCAGGCGGGCGCGCAACCCCGATGCCACGTTCCTGGGTCTGCTCCGCGATTTCCACGCGCGCTTGCAAAAACGCAAGGTCGAGCTGATCCTGTGTGGGGTGCGCCCCGACCTGGCGAAGGGACTGCGCGGCACGAAGTTGGACGCCATGATTGGCTGGCCGCATATCATCCCTGAGACAGATCAACCCGGGGAAAGTGAGCAGCATGCCAGCAACCGCGCCTACGCCATCCTCGGCCCCGATGTTTGCCCCGTCTGCCCGCGGCGCAAGGACAAACCGGAGCCCCTGCATTTCACGATATAGGGGTGGTGAGTGGTGAGTAGGTGAGTGGTGAGTGCGGGTGGATCAGCAACCACTCACCGCTCGCCACTCACCACTTGAAGGCTGCCGGCAAATGGCGAAAATAGCAAACGTAGCCGTCCCCGTAGCTCAACCGGATAGAGCAAGAGATTTCTAATCTCTAGGTTGGGGGTTCGAGTCCCTCCGGGGATACTGACAACAGCAGGCCAACAATTCCCGCAAAACCCCAAGATTTATCGCGTCAAACGCCACGTTCCGAGTAAAATATTTTGGCTGGACAAAGGTACAAATTGGGACAGCCGGGGACTCAAGAACCCAGAAAGTAGTGTAAACTTTAGTGTAAACAAACTGCTCCGTGGAAGGGCAAAAAAGGCCGACCTGGACCGCGAACGTCGAGGTACAATAGCCCAAACGTGGGACGGCGGTTGATCCCCGCCAAGCGGCTCCCCTGGTGCCGCGCTGCTCCGTGTCGGCACCGGGTGAGTCGGCCCACTCAACCACGGAGCATAGATCATGTCCACGAAAACGAAACGCGTACAGACCGCGGAGGATCCGCGCAGGGCCGGCAGGGTCATCCTTCCCATGAGCAAGTGGCTCGGCCTGCTGGTGAGCGAAGCCGGCAAGCCTGTCCCCCTGGAAGCGGCGCTTCGTGATCTCCAAAACGACCCGGACTTCCAGCCTGATGAATGCGCTGCGTTCGAGCGGCTTTTTGAAACAGCCAAGGCCAGGGAGTTGCACACGATCCCAGAGATCAGGCAAGCCCTGGAGGCCCGCGGCGTCCCATTTCCAGATAGCGATATCCTTCAGCGGCTGGCCGTGCTGCTTGCACTTCACGTTCCGGCCAACGGCCTGCCCACGCCAAAGCCTGACCCGGAGAAGGGCGGCAAAATGACCAAGACCGCCGCCGCCATGGCGCTATTGCTGAGACACCGGACTGGAGCGTGAAGAGGATAGCACAGGCCGCTGGTTGTAACCCGAATTA
>DASZFN010000718.1:0-7038 GCA_035939715.1 Gemmataceae bacterium
CGGACGGCTTGCCGGATCGCATCGGCTCCCCTTCGCTGCCGATCGAGCGCGCCGAGCTGGCGCGGGCCGTGCGGACTGCTGTCTCAGGCCTGGCGAGCAGGCAACGCATCGCTCTTGAGCTCCATCAATTCAAGGACCATACCTACGTCGAAGTGGCTGCTCAGCTGGACGTGACGGCCAAGGCAGCCAAGAGCCTCCTTTACCGGGCCAGAAACCAGCTCCGCACGACGCTTAACGATTTCGTCGTGGCCAACGGCTGAAGGGGGCTCGCTTACTTGGCGGAGCGCTTTCGAAGGAAATCACCGCGCTCCGGGTCTTCGACATAGTCGCCTCGCTCCACCGCTGCGACGAAATCGGCCAGCCAGGCGAGCAGGGACGGAGCCAGAAGCTGCTGATTGGATCGGCCCAGGATGACTTCACGCAACGGCGCCCCAGGACGGCTTGTGTCCAAACAGACATAATTGCCGGCGTCGTCGTCAAGGAAGGGAATCCAGGCAGGGTCCCAGTAGTCCGACGAGTGGCCGGCGGATGATGCTGCTATTCTCTCCTTCACAGCCGCGGCAATTTCGCTACAGCCCATCAGCCGCCGATTCTGCTCGAAGCAGCCTTCGGCGTCGGGAACCTGGCCGTTGTGCCAGGAAAGCAGCGCACGCAAGCTCGCGGGCAGGCGCCGTCCCAGTTGCTGCTTCAAGGCGTTGACTTCGCCCCGATTTGCGCCTGCACGCAAGGCGTGGTGATACTGCGCCCGATGCTGCACAAGCCATTGCTCAAGGCGGGCCAGCAGTTTGCTAATCTCACCAGTGCGAGGTGTCGATTTCCCCAATCCGAGAACTCCCGACGGGGTGATGCATGCGACGATGGGCGCTCCTTTCAAGATTATGGATTGCCGCCAAGGATGGACAAGCACGTACAGGCACGGTACAACGGCCAAAGACGCCTTGCCGACTATCTCCCCTAACCGACAACCGGGCCATGCTGAAGAACCTTTGCTTGCAATCGAGTACGATTATCGCTTTTTCACTTCTTACATTTCACACGGCACAAGGAGCAGAAGACCTGGGTTTGCGCGTCGCCCCCGGATTTCGTGTCTCGCTTTATGCAGATCAGGAACTGGCAAACGACATCTATGCCATGACGCTGGATAGCCACGGCCGCGTCGTGGTAACAGGGCCGGGCTACATCAAGATACTGCATGACACCAACAATGCAGGCAAGGCCGACCGGGTGAGCACCTTCGCGACGCCGGTCCAGGGCGGCATGGGCATGTGCTTTGACGGCAACGACCTCTATTTCTGTGGCGGCGGCTGGCTGTCCCGATACCGCGATCCGGACGGCCAGGGACGAGCCGTCGGTCCGCCCGAGAGGATCCTGCCCATTGCCTACGCGGAACACGGCGGCCATGCCATGCGCAAGGGGCCGGACGGCTGGTGGTACGTGATTGGCGGCAACGACAGCAAGTTCGGCAAGGAGCATGCGACCCTGCCGCATTCGCCGATCAGGAACCCCGAAGGCGGCGCTCTGTTACGGCTGCCGCCGGATTGCCGGCACTGCGAGGTGATCGCCCAAGGATTCCGCAATCCATACGATTTTGACTTCAACGCAGCCGGCGACATCTTCACCTATGACAGCGACTGCGAGCGCGAATTCTTCCTGCCCTGGTACACGCCGACACGCATGTACCACATCGGCCATGGCTCGCACCACGGCTGGCGGCTCGCCGGCTATCTGAGAAGTTGGTGTCGCCGCGATTTCTACGCCGACACAGTCGACATGCTCTGGCCCGTCGGCCGCGGCTCGCCGACCGGGGTGACCTGCTACCGGCATAAGCGGCTCCCCGAGCACTATCAGGGCGGCATCTTCGCGTTGGACTGGACCTTTGGCAAAGTTTACTTTTTCCCGCTGCAGCCCGACGGCGCCAGCTATCGCACTCGGGCAGAAGTTTTCCTCGAGGCCGTAGGCAGCAACGGCTTCGACCCGACCGATGTCGTCGTCGCGCCGGACGGCGCGCTGTTCGTTTGCATGGGCGGGCGCGGGACTCATGGCGCGGTCTACCGGATTGACTATGTCGGCGAAGGGAAAAGTGCTCATGCTCCTGCGGCTTCGGAACTAGAGGCAGTCCTGCACGCGCCACAGCCCCTTGATGCGTGGTCGCGAGCACGCTGGATGCCGCTCGCCAAGAAACTCGGAGCCCATACGTTTGCCGAGCTTTTGACCGGCGAAACATGGGACGTGCCGGCGCAGATCCGCGCCGTAGAGGTGATTACTGAGTTATTCGGCGGCTTGCCGCCAGACGCGGCGAAAAGCGGCGCGCATGCGAAGGCTCACCTCGTTCGGGCGCGCGTGGCCTGGTCGCTTGGCCGTGTGCCTTGCCGTGACTTCCAGGACATTTTGCTCAAGCTGGCCTTGGATGCGCATCCCTTGGTTCGCCGCTGCGCTCTGGAGGCCTGGGCGGACCGGTTCGATGAGATCCCTGCCGGGTCCAAGGCCGCCGCGGTCGATATGCTCCTCGTCAATTTCGGCTATCACGATAAGCGCGTACGCCAGGCGGCTGCACGAATCGCGTCCATGCTGCCGGAAGATTGCTTCATGCAGCTTGCGGTCAAGGCGGCTAGTCAGGACCTGCAGACGCAATTGACGGCGGCATTGGCCGAGCTTTGGCGCGTCCCCGGCGCTTCCACCAATGACAGAGCAATAAGCACCGCCTTGCACGTACTGCGCACCAGTCACACGCAGGAATTGCTTCTCCAAGCCGTGCGGCTGCTCATGATAGCCCTGGGTGACTACAGTTTGCACAATCCCTCCTATGAAATCTATGCAGGCTATTCGCTGGCTCATACGCTGCAAGGCCGCGAATCTATAGTTCGAGAAATCTTACCTGTTTTGCGAAAAAGCTTCCCGTCCACAGACATTCATCTCAATGAAGAATGCGCGCGGCTTCTTGCCATGCTCGAAGACGACGCGCCGGATACCGTCGGCAAGGTTGCGGCGCGCTGGACGTCGACGAGCACCCCCACCGAGGACGTGCACTATCTGGTGGTGCTGTCCCGCTTGCGAGGTGCGCGCACGCCTGAGATTACAACCAAGGTCGCGCAAACATTGCTGGGCCTGCACCGCAAACTGGCGGGGCGGGAGCAGCGCATCAAGCAGGTATGGGAAGAGCGCCTGGCCGAGCTGCTGCGAAATCTCCTGCAGCGCGATCCACCGCTGGCCCGGGAGCTGCTCCAGAGCGCCGAATTCGTAAACCCCGGCCACGTTGTGCTGGCGGCGGCTCTTGACCCTGTCGAGCGTTTGCAAGCGGCGGGCATGTTCTTGAAAGCCGCGCAAAGGGATCCGGACTTCGCTTGGTCCGGTCCTCTCATTGACCTTTTCAGGCCGTTGCCCCCGGCTGAAGTCTATCCCGCGTTGCGGGCGCAATGGTCCAATTACGGTTTGCGTGACGCCGTCCTACTGCGCCTTGCGGAAAAACCGGAACCCGCCGATCGCAAGAAGTTCCTTGTCGGGCTGGAGTCGAGTGAGCCCCAGGTAATCCGCGCGTCTTTGTCGGCGTTGCAAAGCTTGCCACGCGATGTCACGCCGACAGAGATGGTGCCAATCATGCGGCTCTTGCACCGTCTCGAACAGGAGCCGAAGGAATGGGCCCTGCGCAAGCAAGCTCTCGCATTGCTTATGCGCCAGTCTGGCGCCACTTTCGATGTGCATGAAGGCGCCAGAGATACGCCTCGGCTCAAGCAAGCTTACGAACCGGTGTTCCGATGGTTTGACCGGCAGTATCCTGCACTCGTGAAAGCTCTGCATGAGTCGGACGGAGAAAACCCCGCGGTTTGGGAAAGGCTTCTTCGGAACGTCGACTGGTCCGGGGGTAACCCGGTGCGGGGTGAACAGCTCTTTCGCACGCGCGCCTGTCATACTTGCCACACCGGCTCACGGGCCCTGGGTCCCGATCTTACCGGAGTGACCACGCGCTTCTCGCGTGCCGACCTGTTCACCGCCATCATTTACCCGAGCCGCGACGTGGCGCCTGCCTATCGCACCTCGGTGATCGAAACGCGCAACGGTCAACTGGTCACGGGCATCGTGGCCTTTGAATCGGCCGACGGCTTGATTGTGCAAACGGGTGCGGCCACGACCGTGCGGCTGGCGACCGCGGACATCGTGTCACGCTTGCCGGGCAGTCGTTCGCTGATGCCGGACGGCTTGCTGAAAGATTTGCGGCCCGCGGACCTGGCGGATCTGTATAGCTACCTGCAAACTCTGAAATTGAACCCAGCAAGAAAATAAGTGTCGCCTTTCGCTCCGCGAAAGGACGTTCTTTCGCGGAGCGAAAGACGACTATCCCGGCAAGTTAGTTTTGCGCAGTTCCTTACCAATGCTGGAGGAGGGACTCGAACCCTCACGGGGCTTTCGCCCCACCGGATTTTCTTACTACGATGGCTTTCGCCACCCTTGCGGTTCGTAGCCTGGACTTTCTCTTGGCCGTGGATGTCCGCTTTAGGCCTCAGCCGCAAAGTCTCTACACCTTCTTCTTCTTGCCTCTTTGGCCAAGGGGCCAGGACATAAGAGGGAGCGCCTTGTGGCGGCAAGTTTCCAACTTGCCGTCCTAGCGCCCATCAAGAAGAAGCTTGGCTCGGGATTGCCACCACCCGGACGTGCTGAGGTTCCCCCGAATTCGACTGAATCCACTCGAGGAGTTTCCTACCTCGGCGCTCAAATAGGTTTAAGTCCGATGCGTCTGCCGATTCCGCCACTCCAGCGTTTGCGATGTGGGGCACGTTTCCAAACGTGCCTCGCATGGCACGTTTGGAAACGTGCCCCACAAGAAACCTGACCCCGACGGGATTCGAACCCGTGTCGCGGCCTTGAAAGGGCCGTGTCCTAGGCCTCTAGACGACGGGGCCACTCCACGTTCACAACAGTAGGCGCATCTTAGAAGACACCTTCCGGACCGTCAAGTTCGCCCCCGGTTGTCCGAACTGTTGCCCGCTGCCTATAATAAAGGGACGTAAATCAGGCTTGTCCCAGTTCGGGCGAGCAATTCGAGACAAGCCCAAGCGAAAGGCGGAATCAGACATGGCCAATGAAAACGTGCTGGAATTCACGGCGGACAACTGGAATCAGGAAGTCGTCAACAGCGACAAGCCCGTGCTCGTGGATTTCTGGGCCCCGTGGTGCGGACCTTGCCGGGCCCTGGCGCCGACCATCGACAAGATCGCCACGCAATTCGCCGGCCGCGTCAAAGTCGGCAAGCTCAACACCGACGAGTATGGGGATATGGCGGTCAAGTACGGGATTTCCGGAATTCCTCAAGTTTTATTCTTCAAGGGCGGCGACCAACCGAAGGAGCGGGTCGTCGGCCTCCAATCCGAAGCCGCCCTAGTAAAGGTCGTTAACAAGGTGCTGGAAAGCCAGTAGTCTGTTCAAGCCAGGGACAACGGGCATGTCCCCCTAGCTTCCCTGGTTTTCGCCTTCTGCCGTAATCTGCTCCTCCTTTAACCTCCCGGAGTCCGGCGGTCGATAACAATAGAGTCCCCAGAGAGTAAGCCTGGTGAGGACTCCCGGGATGCAAGCACGTCCGGACCTGTTAACCGATCCATCTCCTGCGCAATTGCCATCTCCGCAAGGGGAGATAGTGATTCTCCATGGCCGGGAGGCAAAAGAGCACCGGCTCTTGCTTTCTCCGCTCACCTTGATCGGGCGAGCTGACCATTGCGATATTCATTTGAATGGCGACAATGTCGAGCCGCTGCATTGTGCGTTGGTGTGGACGCCCATGGGGCCGCTGCTCCGCAACCTGCAGAGGGGCAGCATCACTTCCGTCAACGAGGAGCCGATTGCGGCCTGTCACCTGCGGCCGGATGACGTTGTCACGGTGGGGCCCTTTCGCTTCCAGGTTCGTTGGCGTCCTGCCGAAATGGCGCCCCCGGCCGAGGAGACATTACGAGAGAAAGACGCACTGCGCATTCAGGCCGCTGCCGTGGTTGCTCAGCAAACCTCCCTGACGGAGGATGAAATTCGCCTTCAGCAACGTCGCCACGCCCTTGAACAACAAGAGAAGCAGCTGGCCACGCTGCTGGACGAAAAACAGCAGCGGCTCACGGCTCTGCGGGACGAAACCAGGAAGGCACACACGGCACTGCGTGAAGAACGCGCCGTCCATGAGCAGCGCGTCGCCGAGGTAAGGAACGAATTGGCGCAGGCGCGCCAGGAGGTCAACGACGCGCAACGGCAAAATCAGGTCGAGCGGGATCGGCTGCTAAGCCTGCGGCACAAGCTGAAGCGGCGCTGGCACCGCCAATGGGCCGCCGAGCGCACCGCCATGCACCGCCGGGAAGCCGAGCTGGCGCGGGCGCAACTGCAGTTGCAGGCGGAGCGCGGCCGTCACCACGAGGAACTAGCGCGCAACACGGCGAAGCAATTAAGATTCAATGCTGATATGGAGCTGGGGCGGCGCTACCTGCATGCCGACCGGACTTTCCTGCGCAAGCGGCGCGCGGAACTCGAGGAACAGGCGCGCTCCTTGAAGCAGCGCGAGTCCCGGTTGCTCGAAGCGGAGGCAAACCTGGCCAAAGCCCGGCAGCATTGGGAGGCAGCCTCCCAGCTGCGACAACGCGAAATGGCAGGGCTCGAAAACCGCATTGCTCACCAGCGCCAGAAGATGGACGAGCAACGCAAGGAAGCCGAGGGCCTGGAGGCTGCTGTTGGGGAATTGAAGTCCCATCTTCAAAGCCCTGCCAGCCCCACCCTGGCGGTTGCCCCGCACGCTCTGCAAGCATCCGTACCGGCAGTCGCTCCGGATGCTAGCCTGCTCGGACGCGAGTGGCAAATCCGCCAGACGGAAGCATTGCTCGGCACACGGGCGGCCGACCTTGACCGCCTGGCCGGTCAACTGGCCGATCAGCGCTTGTATCTGGCGGAGCAGTTCGAGCGCTTCGTGCAGGCACGTCAACGCTGGGGACAGGACCGCCGTCACATTGCCGCGGAGCTGGCTGCTCTTGGACAGCACCTGCAAGAACAGGAACAAGCGCTCCTGCCGCGCGTGCA
>DASZFN010000719.1:0-8285 GCA_035939715.1 Gemmataceae bacterium
CAGCTTCAGCACAACCCTGGAGCAGGTTGGCGGACAATCCATTAGCGCCACCGACACGCTGAATGGTTCGATTACTGGGAGCAGCGCCGCCATCACGATCACGCCTGCCCCCGCCACGCGCTTCGCCCTGAGTACGCCCACGAGCGGCGTCGCGGGCGTTTCCTTCGCCTTCACCGTCACCGCACTCGATCGCTTCGGCAACACGGCTACGGGCTACAGCGGCGCGGTCCACTTCTCCAGCAGCGATGGCGGCGCTTCACTGCCGGCCGACAGCATGCTTACCAATGGCGTCGGCGCCTTCAACGCCACCCTGGCCACAGCCGGTAATCAGACCATTACGGCGAGCGACACCGGGAGCAGCACGATCAGCGGCACTTGCCCCGTCATCAGCGTGAGCCCCGGCGTTCCGGAGCGTCTGGTCCCGGCGGGTCCGCCCGGCAACGCTGTCGCCGGCGTCGTGGTCAGCCCGCCGCTGGTGGTCAAGGTGGAGGACAAGTACGGCAATGTCGTCACCAGCGATAACATCGATCGCGTGACCGTCGCCTTTTTCAGCGGCCCCGGCACGTTTACGAGCAGCAGCACCGTCACGGTCACCGTCAGCAACGGCGTGGCGTCCTTCGCCAACCTGGTGTTCACCGCGGCCGGGGATTATTTGCTCAATATTTTCAATAAGGACGGCCGCCTGGCGCCGGCGCCGCTTTATGTGCAGGTGCGCCGCAGTGGCCCCGCGCCGAGCTGGTTGCCGGTGTTCGCTGCCAATCTCACGCACAGCGCGGAGTACTACCGAGCGAATGTGACGGCGGTCTACGAGCGCTATCTGGGACGTGCCCCCGACAGCGCGGGGCTGGCGAGCTGGGTGATGCAGATGCAGCAGGGACTGAGCGACGAGCATCTGGAGGCCAACTTCATCGGCTCGGCGGAGTACATCAAGAGCCACGGCGGCGCCGGCGCTGGCTGGATCAAGGGTATGTATCTGGATCTGCTCGGCCGGACGCCCACGCCGGCCGAGGTTAACACCTGGCTGCAGGCGCTCAACAGCGGGGAATCGACCATCGCCATTGCCTACGGCTTCGCCGCCAGTGCCGAGCGCGAAGGCCTGCGCGTCAACGTGGATTACCAGCAGGACCTGGGCCGCAGCCCCACCCCTGCCGAGGTCACGAGCTGGGTGGACGCCTTTGAGAGCGGCAGGACCAACGAGGACGTGGTGGCCGGCTTTGTCGGCTCGGGGGAGTACTTCTTCGAACATTTCGGCAATGCCTCGGACTGGTTTGCCAGCGCCTACCAAACGCTGTTCGCCCAGGCGGCCAATGTGGCCGGCAACGCCCCCAGCTATCTGCCCGCGCTGGCCGGCACGCTGACCCATAGCGCCGAGTATTACAGCGGCATTGTCACGGCCGCCTACGAGCGCTATCTCGGCCGCGCGCCGGATGCCGCGGGCCTGGCCGGCTGGGTGATGCGGATGCAGCAGGGGCTGAGCGACGAGCATCTCGAAGCCAGCTTCATCGGCTCGGCCGAGTACATCAACAGCCACGGCGGCGCGGGCGCTGGTTGGGTGAAGGGCATGTATCACGACCTGCTCGGCCGGACGCCTTCCCAGGCGGAAATCGACGGCTGGCTCAAGGCGTTGGCAGCCGGCGAATCCACCACGGACATCGCCTTCGGCTTCGCCGCCGGCGCAGAGCGCGAAGGGTTACGCGTGACGGCAGACTACCAACAGTATCTGGGCCGTACGCCGACGCCGGCCGAAGTCAACAGTTGGGTGAACGCCTTTGTCAATGGCTCGAAAACGAATGAAGACGTGGTCGCCGGCTTTGTCGGCTCGGTGGAGTATTTCAAGAACCACAACGGCGACGCGCAGGACTGGCTGAACCAGGCGGTGCTGGCGTTGCTAGGTCCGGGCGGTTTTTGACACGCCTCGTCACGTTTATATGGTGGTGCTGGATCGAACAATTTCTGGTTTACAACTTGGGAGGTTGGCTCATGAAAAGGCTCCTTGCGAACGTAGCCATCTCGGTCGCGACTTTCCTGTTCGCTTTTTTGGCCGCGCCATCGGCCGCTGTCGGCGCAGACGATTCCGAGTCGTTGGATTTGCCCGCGATCAGCGGCTGGGTCATGACGCCGGACGGCCAGACGCTGATTGTATCCACGGGCAGCGGCGGGGAAATAATTTACGTGGACACCGTCGCCGGCAAGGTAGGCAAACATGTCGAGTTGGACTTTCAACCGACCGCGCTGGCCGTGCAGGGCGACGAGCTGATTGCGGCCAACAAGGGCGCCGCGCAACTGCGCGTGCTGGATCTGGCGACCGGCAAGGAGAAAAAAACAATTCAGCTGAGCGGCAGCCCGGTCAAGAGCCTCGCCTGCCACCCTGCCAAGGGTTACGTTTACGCGGCCAACTCTGAGGACGCCATCTTTGCCGCGGACCTCAAGGCCGGCAAGGCCTGGAAGACCAAGGGGCAAGGGGCGATGCTGGCCATCGACCCCAGCGACGGTTCGGCGGTTTACGCGGGCACGCAGCGTGCCATGCGCGATCAGCTCATCATGCAGCGCGTCGGCCGGCAAACGCAGATGCGTGTCGGCCGCACAGGACGCTTCGCCACGCTGGCCAAGTTCCAAGTCGAGGGCAATGATCTGAAGCTGGCGGGCGCCAATTCGGGGGCCGTGATCAACGCCAGCCACGTTGCCGTCAGTCCCGACGGCAAGCGCGTCGCGATCGTCGGCGGCGGCGGCATCGAATCGGCAACCGACAAACGACGCAGTTACGATATCCCGGTCTACAGTGCCGCCGACGTGAACACCATGGACGGTCAGATCGAGGTGGGGGCCTATCCCAGCAATATTGCCTTTCATTCCGTTCTCAGCATTGGCGTCGCCGAGCAGAGCGGTGGCAGCAGCAATCTGATCCTGTTCAAGACCAAGTCCCTGGCCAAGATCAAGACCCTGCAACCGCACGCGGAGCGCGGGCTTCCAGGCGGATCATCCATACTGGCATTCGGCGGCAAGGGCAGGAAAATCATTTACGGCATGCAGTCGGGCCGTGGCGGCACGCAAACCACCAAATTGTATCTGCTGCCGCTGGAGCTGACTGCCGAACAGCAAGAACAATTGAAAGGATCTCCTTGAGGTGTTTCGCGCCCCGGTAGGAGCGGCAGTGCCTGAGCCGTCGCCTATTCTGTCGCCCCTGCCGGGGCTTCTAATCATGGACGGCTCATCCCCTCCAGGGGCTCACGCCGCCTGGCTATCTTCTGCCGCCCTTCCAGGGCTCTGGCAGACATCAAAAAATGAGGAGCTCATCAATTCCCTTGATCAATCGGCTTGGTACGCGAGGCGGCGACCACCGGAGCATAGGGCGTGAACCGGGGCGGCGCTCGCGCAAATAGTGGCTTTCCGCTTTCGTAGAGATCCTTCTGTTCCTTGATTTGCTGCGCCAGATTTTCCTGCCCCGTGGACGTAACAACCTGAGAGGCGTGCTCCAACGTATTCACGGCATCGCTATACCGGTCGTTGGCCGCGTACGCCGCGGCCAGGGACTGAAGGCAGAGCACATCGCGGAACTGAGAGCGCTGGCATGCGTCTTGTGCCAGATCGAGCGCTTCCTTGGGGTCGCGGATAGCAGACTCCTTCGCAGTTGCCAGAATCCAGGCTAGATCCGCCAACCATTCCGGATGATCGGGGCGGAGGCTGAGGGCGAGGTGGTATTGCACCAGCGACTCAGCGATCTGGCCCGTGCGCGCCAGGAGCAGTCCCAGGTTGGCGTGGTCAGCAGGGTTCGACGGTCTGACCCTCAGCGCTTGCCGATAAGCAGCGATCGCTTCAGCCGTTTGATTTTGTTTCATCAAGACGCTGCCGAGCGCGGAATACGCCACCTCGTGATCGGGCGCCGCCGCACACGCATGCCGCAGATGTTCCAGCGTCTCGTTAATTCGCCCTTCGGTTTCACAGACATATGCCAGGTCAAGAAGCATGTCTGGGTCATCCGGGTCATCGCGCCGGATCTCATCGAGCAACTGGTGTGCCTTGGTATTTTGTCTGGCCGCCAAGAGTACGCGGACCGCGTTCAGGCGCGCCGGCACCGAGTGCGGATTGGCTTCGATCGCCTTGTCAAAACTGACCTCGGCGGCGAGCCAGCGCTTCATGCGTTTCTCCTGTGTACCAACCCAGTTGCGCGTGTCTGCGCTGTCCGGCTGGATCCAGAACGACGCATAGGCCGTCAAAGCCCAGGTCCCTAGAAGTATCGCCAGCAGAGCTGCCAGGGCACGATGGAGTCTTGCCAGAATGTCCAGGCCCCAGGCGCCAAGCGCGCATACGCTTACCATGCCGCTCAACGCATAAAAGGCCTTGGCATGTCCGTAATACGGGTAACGCAGAAACTGGTAAACGAGCGCGACGGTAAGTCCCCCGGGAACTCCGAAGAGCAGAAACCATTCCGCGTTTGGCCGGCGTGCCAGGTGAATGACGGCCGCGACCAGGCCGACGGCAATCGCCAGGCAGGGAAGCAGCGCCAGCAGAAAGCCGGCGGACATGAGGTCATAGTTCCAGGGTGGCCGGGCGCGCCAAGCCCCCACGCCGCCGCACATGCCATCGCCCCAGCAAGTTGAGTACAGGCCGTCAGGCAACCCCTGAAAGGCGCTATAAAACGGGTCCACGAGCGCCTGGCCAAAGCGGTAGAGCTGAACAGGGGTGGCATAGCCCGGGTCCTGCCACCAGTCGAAGCCGGAGGCGGCATCATAATTGCCGACGAGCGGCCTGCCGAAGTGAGCCCATACCCGAGCATAATGCCAGCCGCTCACCACAATCGCTATTAACAGCGTCACGCCCAGGGTGCGCAGCCAAACCATCGGCTGGCGCTGGCACCGGGCCAGGAGCCGTCCGGCAAGGACCAGCAGTACGACGCCGGCCACCACGAGACCGGTGACCTTCGTCAACAGGGCCGCACCGAGGCACAGGCCCAAAAGCGCATGCCGAGCGGTCGAGGGTCGCTCGTCGCGCAAGATGTACAGGCACACATAAAGGGCGGCAGTGCCTAACGCCATCAGCAGTGCTTCATTGGTTACGTAGTGACAGATGTAGATGTGGACAGGCAAAAAGGCGGCGATAACCAGGCCGATTACCTGGCAGCGCGGCTGATCGGGGAACAGCAGGCGCAGGCAGCCCGCTACCAGCGCCAACTGGGCCAGGCCGATCGCCAATCCCAGGGCGCGCAAGACCAGGAGCGCGGCTGGAGCCGCGGTCGTCAGGCCGCATAGTCCCAGCAGGCCGGCGGCCAGCAGATAGTAAAGCGGCGGATGGTGCATCTCGAAGCCTTCGTCCGCCAGGGGCAATGATTGATGCTCTTGAATGTACTGGATGTAGACCAGGTGGCGCACGGCGTCGAAGCCGATCGGGAATTGTGGCAGCCATAACGCGTTATGCACAAAAAGCACGAGCCACAAAAACAGGGCTGCAAGCAGGCAGGCGGACAGCGGCGAAGGGTTGTAGCCGAAGACGCGCCCGGATGCGCGTTGCCGCACTACCGCAGGAGCGCCGAGCACGACCAGGGCGGACAGTAGCGCAAAGGCAAGCAGTGCCGGCAAGGAGGTCCAGAGGGACTCCGCGGCGCGGTTGCCGCCCGCGGCCGGGTTGCCGCGCCGGAGCGGCTGCGGCTGCCCGGCGCGGTGGGCGGAGCATTCCACGGCGCCGTCCAGGGACACGCTCCACCCGTCATCGCTGGCGACGCGCCAGCCAGGGCCATCCAGGGATAGCCACAAGACCGGTGGGCCCATCGTATTGGCCACGACGGCCCGGATTTCGTTAGTGCCGGCGTGAAGTTGCTCGGAAACGTCGCATGTGCGGACCTCATTGCAATAGGCGGGCCTGGGCAGGGCAAGCGGACGGCCATTCACAATGACTTTGCAGTCGCCGAACGCCCGGACCCGCATTCGCGCTCTCTCCGACGCGCGTGCCAGCTCGAAGTTGCGCCGGAAATGTGCATGCTGTTCATACTTGACCGCGACGATGTTTGTTTGCGGAGGAACTGGATAATGGATCCACTGCGCAGCTCCGTCGGACGTCAAGAAGCGACTGTATGGGCTCCGCCAGGCAAACCAACCCAGAGAGACCAGCGTAATGGCAGGAAGCGCCATCAGCAGTGTTAGCGTCAGACGCCTTTGGGTAATGTAAGACAGCATGCGCTTACAACAAACCGCTATTGCTCAGACTCCCGCGGCCACCAGCTCAGCACCACATCCTTGGTGCGTTCTCCGCTATAACGTTCCATGGCAAGAACATAACCGGTCATTGCCGGTGAACCAAGCATTTTCTTGGGGATACCTAGATGGCGGGAGAGGTGGTTTGGGAGGATCTGGAGACCTGCGGTCGGGCAACAGCGATGGCCACGCCTAGGTCCCCGCCCGTGGCGAGCCTGCCGTTCGTGCCGTCGCCGCAGGCTATCCCGCAAATGGGTGGTATCCCGCCGAAGGCGACCCCGGTGAATGTTTTCTTTGGACCGCGGCGCGGCTATGCTTGGATGGTTTCGCTCTTCTGGTACTGGCGAATTGCATGCTGCAGAACCATTCGCGTCTGGCTTTGTTTTTTGCTGTGTTCGCAACGGTTACGGTCGGACTATTGGTGGTGCCGCTGCCGGTGTGGCAGTCGGTCATGGCGCGGCTGAGTGGTTCTTCGGCGCGGCAAGCCGTCTCGGGACTCGACGCGCGGACGCCGGCAACTGCGCCGCGCACGCCTGGAGTAACACCGTTCGTTTTTGCCTTGCGCTTGAAGCAGGGTGACAAGGCGCCTCTTTTTTCTCTCAAGGACACGCAAGGGATGGCGGTTCGGCTACAGGACCTGCTGGGCGACAGGCCCATCGTCATCGAGTTCGGCAGCAAGACCTGCGATCCGTGCATGGGGCAGGTCGGGCCGCTGAACAAGCTGGCGGAGCGGTACCGGGGCAAGGCCAAGTTTGTTTTTATCTATTGCCGCGAGGCGCACCCGGACCCGGCGCGAGTCAGCCAATCCGAGGATGACGAAATCTTTCCCGACGAAGCTGCACGCATGGCGAGGATGCGCAACAGACAAGACGCGGCCAAAACGTTTTGTAATTTTACGAACAAAGATTGGACTGTGCTGGTGGACGAGGTGGCTGAGAAGAGCCTTTATCACGCCTTCGTCCTGGGACTCGGCAATCCGCTGTTTGTCGTGGATCGCGAGGGACGGATCGCCCTGGCGCTAGAATGGACGGATGCGACGGAACTGGAAAAGTTCTTGCAGAAACTTGGCGTCACTCGTCATTAGGCATTGGTCATTCGTCCCCGCGAATGACGAATGACCAATGCCTAACGACCCGTTCACCCCTCTCCGGTTGGAGCAGGCACGCACTGCGAACTACTTCTTCATGATCTTGATATCGAGGTTGGTGCCGTCCTTGCCGCCGATGTCGAATTCCTGACGGTTTCCGGGAGCGTTGTCGGGAATTGAATCATCCTCGGCCTTACCCTTCTTCATCGCCGCCATGCCCGCCTTCGGGTTCCGCATGTCAGGCATCTGTGGCCGGTCGCCGTATCCGCCCTTCGTTGCTGCCACGGGTGCTTGCTTACCGCCCCCGGTAACGACCACGGTGTTCTTGCCGGGAGTGACCGAGGAAGACGAGAATTTGCCGTTGACGATCGTCGCCGTGGCGTTGTCGCCACCCTTGATACCGGTTTCGCTCAATACAAACTGAATCGTGCCGGCTTCCACCGGCTTGCCGTCGTAGGTGACGGTGCCCGTCACGGTGATCTTGTTGGAGCGGCCGCCCCCGCCGCAACCCAGTGCGAACAACAACGTCAAGGCGACGATGGCCGTCCCACCCGCGGACAACCGCAGCATGCGAAAGTTCATGATTGACCCCCGACTGAATAGGAACGAAAAGAGCCCCCGACATCCATGGGGTTTAAGTATTTCTAGCGAAGGGCGAAATGTCAAGCAAGTAGCTGGCGGAAGGGAAGATTTTAATGCGCAGTCGGACCGAGAAAGAACAGGAGGAAACAGAGGCAACAGATGGTCCTGCCTCTCGGCTTTCTCTGTTGCCTCCTGTTCAAGTTTCCATAATTACCGTGCAAGCATGTTGCAGCATCGTAACCCGACGCGCCAACGAGGGTGCTCGTCGGCAGGGCCCTCGCTGGCGGGTCGGATTACAATGCTGCGGATAGGTCCGACGCGCCAGCCGGGGGGCCTCGCTAGCGCTTCGGGTTACAATTTTGCGGATAGGTCAAGGCCAATTTCCGGCCGGCAAAAAAACTGCTAAAAAATCATTTTTTTGTTTGCATTTA
>DASZFN010000720.1:0-2692 GCA_035939715.1 Gemmataceae bacterium
TGCAGCTCAAAGTCAGAACTGGTTTCCGGGGAGCCGATCATGAGCTGACACATCTGACCGGCCATCAGAACCTCATAACGCGAGGGGCCAAAGGGCGTGTCAATGTGCCGCAGTCTGATCTCCTCTACAGATCCCGGATAGCGGCCGTGCTTGGCGAAGTGCGCTTCAAGGGCCTGCGTCAGGGGCTCGGCCTTCGACTTGTACTGGTGGCCTGCGCCTCGGTGGGTGCGCGCCGACCACAGCCGGGAATGCTTAGAACCAGTGCGAAGCTAGGCACGATAGCGAGCGTTCGCAGTTGCACAATGACGATTCGTCGCGCTCGGAAAACCCGCTTCATTCCGTCGATTGTAACGCCGCTTGGCGACCACGAACAAGGGGCCGGATCCTGAGACGGGATGCGTTGTTGGAACGAATCCCACCACCCGCTGGCGAACATCTAACGTGGCCGCGGGAAAACGTCCTAGGCACTTGCATTGTCGTTACTTTTTCCCTTCTAACTCTGCCAGGAGCTTGTCGAAATCTGCGCGCCCGCGCAGAGCGGCAAGGTCAGGATCTTGCTTCATGTGGGGGGCGTTCTTGTAGCCCTTGACGATGGCCTGCTTGAGCAAAGTCATCGCTTCCTCCGCACACTCCTTTGTGAGCCGGGTTGCGTCAGCGCGAGGAGTTTTGGCGCCGGCACACAGGGCGTACAGGCATGCCGCGTCATAGAGCTGGTCCGGTTTCTCGTTGGCCAGTTGCTTCATCTTAGCCGCGGACTCCATGGCCGTGGGCAGCTTCTGCTCCTTCAAGAAAAACCGGACGCGGATGTCGAGCAACGCCGGAATCTCGGCCGCTGGCTGCTTAAGCGTGAAATCGAGATCCTGGACCGCTCCCTGCGCCTTCTGACATAGAGTCAGCCGCTGTTGAGAGAAGTTAAGTTTGTCGCGGAAGAAAGGCTCTGTCAGCTTCCCGGCCTTGTCGACCTTGCTGAATATCTCCACGGACCGGGCATAGAAGTTCACGGCGGCGGGATAGTCCTGCAGAGCTTGCGCGGCTTCGCCTCGTTGCCCGTGCGTCCAGGCCAGGAACGATTGTTCCACGCTGTTGCTTGGTTCGGCCCCCGCGCGCCGCTCGCGCAACGAGACGATCCGCTCCAGCAGTTCCAGGGCCTTGGATGGCTGCGCGGTCGTATACGAATCGGCCAGATTGTTCATGCTCATCAGCGTATCGGGGTGCTCGGTGCCGAGTTTGGCTCTATAGAGCTGGAAGGTTTCTTCGAAAAGCTTGAGCGCGTCCTGGTGGCGGCCGGCGGCGGCGTAGGAACCGGCCAGGTTGTTCATGCTCATCAGCGTGTCGGGGTGGTCGGGACCGAGCTTGGTCTTACTGAGCAGGACAGTTTCTTCGCGAAGCTTAAGCGCATCCTGCGTGCGGTCGACGTCCTCGTACGAACTGGCCAGGTTGTCCATGCTCATGAGCGTGTTGGGATGGTCGCGGCCGAGCTTGGCTTTGTGGAGCTGAAGTGCCTCTTCGTTCAGCTTGAGGGCGTCCTGCTTGCGGCCGGCGCGGCGGTAGGACCAGGCCAGGCTGTTCATGGTCATAAGCGTGTCGGTATGGTCGGGGCCGAGGTTGGCCTTCTGAAGCTGGAACGTTGCTTCGAAGAGGTTGAGCGCGTCCTTATTGCGGCCGATAGCGAAGTAGCAAAGGGCCAAATTGTGCATGCACCTGAGCGTGTTCGCATGGTCGCGGCCGAGCTTGGCTTGGTGGAGCTGAAGTGCCTCTTCGTTCAGCTTGAGGGCGTCCTGCGTGTGACCGGCGCGGCGGTACGACTCAGCCAGGTTGATCATGCTCAAGAGCGTGCTCGGGTGGTCGGGGCCGAGTTTGGCTTTCTGAATTTGCAGCGTTTCTTCGAAAAGCTTGAGCGCGTCCTGGTGGCGGCCAGCGTCGGCGTAGGAAGTGGCCAGGCCGTGCATGCTCGCCAGCGTCTCGGGGTGGTACGTGCCAAGTTCGGCAGCATAAAGCTCGCGCAGACGAAGGTATTGCGGGATCGCCAGGTCGGGGCGACCGATCTCGTCCAGGGTCCACCCCAACGTCCGGCGGATTTCCGCCTCGACCAGTGGCTGCTCCGCAAACTTGCCTTCGATCTTCATGGCCGCGCGCAGC
Organism: Gemmataceae bacterium; assembly: GCA_035939715.1. Classification (GTDB taxonomy): domain Bacteria; phylum Planctomycetota; class Planctomycetia; order Gemmatales; family Gemmataceae; genus DASZFN01. Next base: position 2,140 of record DASZFN010000720.1, read on the forward strand.
ACTAGGTCGCGCACCTTCAAGTCCGGGTCGATCTTGAGGCCGGTTGCCTCTTGGCCGTGCTGCCACCGATTGGCGGCAAGTTGTAAGAGGTCACGCTGCAAGAACTCCTTGACGGCCGTGGCCGTGTCCGCCTCGGTCCGGGCCTTTTCTTCGCTTTGCTCCGCAGCGATGCGTTGCCGCTCTTCTCCCTGGCGGGCCAACTCAGTTCGGCTCTTCTCCGCGTTGACAAAATAGAGTCCCACGGCGAGGCCCACGGTTGCGGTGAACAGTACGGCCGCTGCGGTCGCCATCACGAGCTTGTGCTTCCGCGCCCATCGCCCGGCCCGCACCGGCAAAGGCTCGGCGTAGCACGAGACCGGCTGATCGGCAAGCCAATGCTGAACGTCATCCGCCAACGCGATGGCCTTGGCATAGCGCTCTGACCGCGACTTGGCCATGGCCTTGGCACAAATAGCCGCAAGTGCCGCAGGCGCTCTTGGCGTTACCTTGCGGACGCGCGGGCTATCGCCGTGTACGATTTCCCGAAGGACTTCGGCGGTATCCGAGCCTTGAT
>DASZFN010000721.1:0-13787 GCA_035939715.1 Gemmataceae bacterium
AAGCACGGGGAAGACGAATTCCAGGTAGCTGCGATTCCCTGGAGAGAACGATAAAAGGCTCGTACCCCGCGGCAGCAGCATGATAGGGGATGGACGCGAAACAGAGTTTCGAGGAGTGCGTTCCCGAACGGAGTTTGGGAACGAGTAAAAACCTGCTACCCGCTTCCGCGAGGCCGTATGCCATTCCAGAGAACGCCCACCATTTTTCTTAGCTCGCCGGCACCTCGCATCCGCGTTCCGTGCGACAGCACTCGGCCGAGGGCCCAGTCATGGGCGAGGCTCACGAGCAGCCGGGCCGTTACCGCGGGGGCGGGCAAGGCGATCTGTTTCCGTCGGGCGAGGGAGGCCAGCCGCTCAGCCAGACCTTCCTGGAGCCCGGCCGGCCCTCGGGGCTGCATGCGGGCCAGCGCTGCCGGGTCAAACGATGGGTGCGTCATGACGCGCAAGGCCAGCGGGATGACGCCGGCAAAGTATTTTCCCATGCGCACGACGATAGCGCGCAAATACAGTTGCGCCTCCCCCGGCGGGTCCCGGGGTCCCAGCAACTCGTCGATATCCGGTCCGGTGGCGTGCATCGCCGCAAAGAAGAGTTCGTCCTTGCTGCCGAAGCGCTGATAGAGGATCGCCTCCGAAATGCCGGCTGCCTCGGCAATTTCCCGCGTCGTTACCGTGTGACCCTGGGCGCGGAACAGGTCGCGGGCCGTCAGGAGCACGGCATCGTCGGAAATCGTTTTGTGACGCCCCATGCGAGCCAGTGTATGGCGAGCCCCGGCGCTCTGCCAGCCCGCTCGAACTTGGGGAGAAGCTTTGCATGCGGGCCGGCGTCCTCAAGCCGGCAAAAATTCGGCACTGCTCTTGAAATATAAGCAAGCACTTGCTAATATATCGCCTGGTTGCTATTTCCTTCGCCTGCTGCGATCGTTCGCGTGGACTGTCGCAGCGACGATTGCCTCTTCAGGAGTACCGAACATGATGACTTTGGAATCGCGCAGGCACCTCGGGGCGCTGGTCATCGCCGTGCTGGTTCTGGCCGGGCTTTCCGCAGCAGCGGACGACAAAAAGGATAAGGAGGACAAGGACAAGCCCTCCCTCAGCGGTGTCTGGACGCGCAAGGAGCACCAGCTGAAGATTGAATTCGCGGACAAGGAGGTCATGAAAATCTCGCCCCACGGCAAAGATGAGGTCATCCTGATCGTCTGCAAGTACACCCTCGAAAAGAACGGTCTGGTCAAAGCCAAAATCACCGAACTGGAAGGCAAGGAGAAGGACAAGGCAAAGGATCATGTCCCGGTCGACCTGGAGTTCAGCTTCAAATGGCAGGTCAAGAACGATACCGCCACGCTCGGCGACGTGAGCGGGGACAATGTCGAAGCTTTGAAACAGCATCTGGAGGGCGACTACGAGCAGAAAAAGTAATTCATGGCTCCTGATATAATGGCCTTGGCCGGGTGAACCCCCTGGGCGATGTGCCGGGGACGTTCGAAGGAGATTGCCAAGGAACAATTGAGTGGCGTTCTGGAGAACGACTGGGTTACTTCTGTTCGCTGCGCTGCTGCCGGCGCTAAGACCACAGTCGGCGAGCGCCGCCGGAGATTCCCGTGCGGCGCCGCCGAATATTCTTTTGATCGTGGCCGATGATCTCGGTTACGGCGACCTGGGCTGCTATGGCTGCAAGGACATTCGCACGCCGCACCTCGACCGCCTGGCCGAGCAGGGCATACGGCTAAAGCATTTTTACGCCAGCGCCGCGGTGTGCACGCCGACGCGCGCATCGTTGATCACCGGACGCTATCCGCAGCGGTTCGGATTCGACTGGGTCATTCGCTACCATGAAAAGGACCGCGGCCTCCCGGTCCGGGGCTCGAGCTTGCCCGAGCGACTGAGGCAACGCGGCTACGCCACCGCGCTTTATGGCAAATGGCACCTCGGCTATCAGCCGCGCTTCGGGCCCAATGCCCACGGCTTTCAGGATTTCTTCGGTTTCCTCGCCGCGGACCTCGACTACTATTCTCACCTCGACGCCAACGGCGACCCCGGCTTGTACGCGAATACCAGGCTGGTCGATGAAGAAGGCTACCTCACCGATCTGATCACCAGCCATGCCCTGGCATTCCTGCAGCGGCGCACGGAGAAGCCCTTCTTCCTGGAAGTGGCCTACAATGCTCCGCATTTCCCGTTCCAGCCCCCGGACAAACCCAACGACCGGCGCACCAGGCTGAGCTATGGCCCGGAAATCGGCACGCGCAGCGACTACATAAGAATGGTCGAGCGCATGGACGAAGGCATCGGCAAACTGTTGGCCGCGCTGGAACAGTCGGGCCGGGCGAAAGACACGTTCGTAATTTTTCTCAGCGACAACGGCGGTGACCGGCTGGCGGACAATGGCCCGCTGTTCCATGGCAAGTACACGCTCTGGGAAGGCGGCATTCGCGTGCCGTGCTTGCTGCGCTGGCCGGGAGTGCTGTCGCCGGGCACGGTCTCTTCTCGGCCGGCGATCGTCATGGACCTGACCGCCGCCATGCTGGCCGCCGCGGGGACACCAGACACATCTCTTGAGGGAGAGAACATCGTGCCGATCCTGACCGGAAGCATGCCGGCCCGCGAGCGCACGTTCTTCTGGCGTCTGCCCCGGCCCGACGACCGCTTCGGTCAAAAGGCGGTGCGGCGCGGCAAGTGGAAGTACCTCTACGATCGCGAGATGGAGCTGCTCTTCGATGTCGAGAACGATCCGGGCGAGCGCCGCAACCAGGCGAACCTGCACCCGGACCTGGTCCAGGGACTGCGCCTGGCACTGGCGGAATGGGAAAGCAAGCTGCCTGCGGTCAGGCCTTGATAACAGGGCCATACTATGCGCGAGTTGATGAAGCAGCAGTTGACTGCCATTGAGGCTGTTGCCCGGCATTTCTCTGCTGGTTGGGAGAAGGGCAAAGACTCGACCGACGCTTATCTCATGATTGCCGGGAAGCGGGTTGCCGTTGAGGTCGCGGCGATCAAGAACCGGATTGCTGGCCTCGGCCGCCTCACCAAACCGCGCCTGCGGTTTGATAAGGTGGCGCTGCGGCTTGTGAGGGCGTTGCAAGCCAACTTGAGCGAGGTAGTTCCCGACGGCGAAGCGGTGATCGTAACCGTCACAGCGCCCATACGCCTGGCATCCAAGACCGCGGCCGCTGTGGAAGACGAGGTCCGTATGTGTCTGGCGCGCCGGTCCCCGGGCGTCGAGATCAAGGACACGATCCATGGAAATGAGGTCGGGATTCGCCACGTGAAGGGCCTCTCATGTCCCGCGCCGAAGGTGATCGGATTCGTCCATAATCCGGATTCGGATCCGGGCATTCTTATGGATGTGACGCATTCATTGCTCAAGTGCATCGGCGCGGCCGCAGCCAAACGTGCGCCGGCGAGATTTGCCGGCGATCGATGGCTCGTGGTCGCTGTTGAAGGCGGACTTTCACATTTCGAGATCTATCGGCAGGCCTATTCCCACCTCTCGCTGTCGACCGCCTTCCAAAGGATTCTGATGGTACTTGCGGACGGGCGAGTCGAAATGCTGTCGGGCTGAAGGTGAGGCGCGGTGCGCAACGCTGTCCCTAGCATGTCCCCCTTTTCCTGCGTTTCAAACCGGCCGGAATTTTTTGGACGAATGATTGATTTTTCAAGCGACTTGAGCTGACGGGCAGGTTGATTCCGCCCCAGGCGAAGCACCGTAGAGCCAAGCAAACGCGGTTTCGTTCATTCTCTGGCGAGTCTTCTCCCACCGTGCGGCTATCACCTCGACGCTCTGGCGGATTCCGTCCGTGCGCACCTTGAGGAGTTGCTGGCATTCAAGCCCTAAGCTGCGAGCGACAGCCCTCGATAGCGTTTTCACTACGCCTCGGCTCTGCTATGATTGCTGCTATGCCGCAAGCCCGCCAGCCGGAAACCTTCATCCTCATCCCGGGCCGCACCAGCCGCCAGGGCACGACCTTGAATGAAGGCAAGTTCACGCCAGGATACGTGGAAGAGACGAGCAACGCTGCTCATGAATCCGGAAGACATGGCCCGGCCGGCGCTGAAGAACGGCGACCGCGTACGCTTGCGCAGCGAGCAGGGGCAAATTGAACTTTCCTGCGTGGCCGCCAAGGCAGGCGAATTGCCGACCGGGTTGCTTTTTCTGCCTTACGGCGATATCTCGAGCCGCTTAATGGGCGGCGATACGCATGGGACAGGGATGCCGAATAGTAAGAGCTTTGACGTCGAGCTCGAAAGGGCCTGACAATGCTGGAGTATCACGCCGCATACTTTCGCGTTCACCAGGACCGAATTGTCATTTACCGGATTGTTTGCGAAAACGCCCGGGCCGCACGGCGGTTCTTTCGGCGAATTAAGGCGGATCTCAAGATAGAGCTCCAGCAGAAAGAAATCTTTATCGTCGAGCGGGACGCGAAATTACTTTGAAGGTTATCGTCGTAGTCCTTTTGACTCAGCAAGTTGAAAATGTGTCGGGGGCCAGTGGCAATATGTACGAACGCTTTACCGAGCGCGCTCGCAACGTGATGCAGCTAGCCGACCAGGAGGCGCGGCGACTGCGCCATGATTACGTCGGTACGGAGCATATTCTTCTGGGGATCATAAGGGAAGGATCGGGGGTCGCATCGAACGTCCTCAAGAATCTGGACATTAACCTGCGCAAGATCCGCCGGGAAATCGAGAAGATTGTTACGGCGCAACCCGATCGAGCAAACACCGGAAAACTCATTCAGACGCCGCGGGCCAAGAAAGTCCTCGAATACTCAACCGGGGAAGCCTGCAACCTCAATCACGACTACGTCGGCACGGAACATCTGCTGCTAGGCATTCTGCGCGAGCGGACCGGCGTAGCCGCCCAGGTCCTCAAGCACGTGGGACTCAAGCTAGAAGACATGCGCGAGGAGATACTTAGCTTCTTGAATTCGCGCGAAGAGAGAACACTCGAGGATCAACTTGAGAGAACCGAAGCAGCTTCAGCGGAATTGCCGCCGCCAATTCAAGAAGCGATGCGCGCACTCAAGATCGAGATCGATAAGCTAAATCAAGAAAAGGAAGATGCAATCACTATTCAGGACTTTGAAAGAGCCGCCGTATTGCGCGATAGAGCGGTGCGGCTAATGAATGTGCAGAAGTTGATTCTCCCCGCTCAAGGAGAAGACAAAGATCATCCCGCACAGGACTCTTAGCGGCGCTCGGAGAATCCGGGACTGCGCGATGGCGGTGAACCATGTACGAACGCTTCAGCGATCGCGCTCGCAAGGTCATGCAGCTAGCCGACCAGGAGGCGCAGCGGCTCAACCACGAGTACATCGGCACCGAGCATCTGCTGCTGGGGCTCGTGAGGGAAGGCTCCGGCAGCGCCGCCATAATTCTCAAGAATTGCGATATTGACCTGCGCCAGATCCGCATGGAGATCGAGAAAATCGTGCAGTCCGGGCCTGACACAGTGATCACGGGGGAGCTTCCCCAGACACCGCGAGCCAAGAAGGTCATCGAATACTCGATCAAGGAGGCTCGCGACCTGAATCATAAAGCCGTCGGCACGGAACACCTTCTGCTTGGCCTCCTGCGCGAGGAGGAGGGCGTGGCTGCGCAGGTTCTCATGAACATGGGACTCAAGCTGGAGGAAGTGCGGGAACAAGTGTTGAATTTCCCTGGACAGAAGAAACGCCCTGGCCAGAGTGCTTCCGCAAAGGTGGTACCGGCGGAAGTCGACTTGTCGGGATTGCCCACAGAAACCCAGACCGCCGTGTGCGAACTAGACGCCGAGATTAACAAATTGAATCAAGAGAAGGATAAAGCGGTGAAGGAGAGTGACTTTGAGACAGCCGCAATGTTGCGGGATAGAGCGGATCGTCTAAGGAAGAAAAAGCAGACCCTCATTGCCGCGGCTCAGTTGAAGGGCAAGGATACACCTAAATAGCCGTGCAGGATCCCGCAGCATTGTAACCCGCAGCGCCAGCAAGGGGTTAGCCAGCAAGGGCCCCTTGCTGGCGCTGCGGGTTACAATGCTACCGACTCACGCACGCTGACATAGACGGGAATCTCCGTGACGCTTCTCAAGATCGCCAACGGCACTGTCTACGATCCCACCAACGGCATCGACGGACTGGTGCAGGATATCTGGCTCGAAAACGGCAAGGTTGTTCCGCCGCCTGCTGATCCGGATGTCCGGCCGGAGAAAATCCTTGACGCGACCGGCCTGGTCGTCATGCCCGGAGGCGTGGACATGCACGCGCACATCGCCGGTCCCAAAGTCAACGTGGCGCGTAAGATGCGGCCGGAGGACAAGCGCAAGGCCCCGCCCGTCCGTCGCACAGCCTTTACGCGCTCCGGTACGACAGGAAGTGTTCCCAGCACATTTGCCACCGGCTATCTGTACGCCGGGCTCGGATACACGACCGCCTTTGACGCGGCCATTCCGCCGCTGGGAGCGCGGCACGCGCATGAAGAATTCCACGATACGCCCATCATCGACAAGGGCTTTCTCGTCCTCTTCGGCAACAACCATTATGTCTTGAGGCAGGTCGCGGCCGGCGACATGGAGAAGCTGCGCGGCTATGCCGCCTGGCTGCTCGGTTCCGCCAAGGGTTACGGCATGAAGCTGGTCAACCCGGGCGGGGTTGAGGTCTGGAAGGAGGGAGGCGGCAATGTCACGAGTCTGGATAGCTCCGTCGAAATGTTCGACGTAACGCCGCGCCAGCTTATCACGGCGCTGGCGCAAACCGCCATGGACCTGGGCCTGCCGCATCCCGTGCACATCCACTGCAATAATCTCGGCCTGCCGGGCAACTGGACGACCACGCGCGATACCATGCTGGCCCTGGAAGGCCGGCGTGCACACCTGACCCATATCCAGTTCCACAGCTACGGCGGCGGACCGGACGACCAGGGCAGCTTCTGTTCGCATGTGCCGCAGCTTGCGGAGTATGTGAATGGGCATGCCAACCTGACTGTGGACGTGGGGCAGGTGCTCTTCGGCGAGACCACCTCGATGACCGGTGACGGCCCGCTCGGTTATTACCTGCACAAGGTCACCGGCGGGAAATGGTTTAACGGCGACACCGAGATGGAAGCCGGCTGCGGCATCGTGCCGATTCGCTACAAGGACAAGAGCTTCGTGCATGCGCTCCAATGGGCCATTGGACTGGAGTGGTATCTGCTGGTCCAAGATCCGTGGCGCGTCGTCATGAGCACCGACCATCCCAACGGCGGCTCATTCCTGGCGTATCCGGAGATCGTGCAACTGCTCATGGATCGCAATTATCGCCAGGAGGTTCTCAAACGCGTGCACCCGCGGGTGCTGCAGCGCAGCACGCTGAAAGACCTCGACCGCGAATATTCGCTCTATGAAATTGCCATCATTACCCGGGCGGCGCCGGCGCGCATCCTGGGTCTAAAAAGCAAGGGCCACCTGGGGCCGGGAGCGGATGCCGACGTTTGCATCTACACGCCCAGCACGGATCGGCGGGAGATGTTTACCCTGCCACGCTACGTCATCAAGGCGGGCGAAATCATCGTGGAAAAGGGGGAGGTCCGCCAGGAGTGCTTTGGACGAACGCTCCATGTCGAACCGGCGTATGATGAAGGATTGGTGGCGGACATCAAGAAATGGTTTGAGTCGTATTACACGATTCAGTTCGCGAACTATCCGGTGGACGCCAGCTATCTCGACCACGGCGGCGTGAGCGTGGCGTGTCAGCCGAAATTGTAAAAGCCTATCCGGATAAGGGGACAGGACTCTTCTGTCTCCTTATGCGGATAGACATGGAACCCGCGGGCGCATCATGAAACTCATCCTTGCCATCATTCAGCCTTCGAAGCTGGAGGCGGTGAAGGAAGCCCTCAACAAGGTCGAGGTCTTCCGTCTCACCATCGTGGACGTGCAGGGCTTCGGCCGGCAGAAAGGCCACTCCGAGGTCTACCGCGGCCATGAGCTGACCCTCAACCTGCTGCGCAAGATGCAGTTGCAGATTGCCGTCAACGAGGACTTCGTCGAGCCGACGGTGAATGCCATCATCGAAGCGGGCCGCACCGGCCCCGAGGGACGCATCGGTGACGGTAAAATTTTCATTTTGCCTCTCGAAGACTGTATCCGCATTCGCACCGGCGAACGCGGTCCGGAAGCGATCTGACCAGAGACCGGGGAGGTAACATGCCGGATATTGCTCAAGCAGCGGAAGCGATTGGTTACGTCCTGTGCGACGACATGATCTTCACGAGCCGGATCACGGGCACGGCGCAGACACTTGGCTTGAAAATCAAACCGGCGCGCTCGCTCGATTCGCTGCGCACGCTCGTGGCACAGCAAAGCCCGCGCTGCGTCATTATCGATCTGGCTAATCCCAGTCTTAACCTGGCTGCGTTATTCAGCTTCCTGAAGGAAAGCGGCGCCGGCACGGCGCGCGTGGTGGCCTATGGCTCGCATGTCGATACGGCATCATTGCAAGCCGCGCGCGAAGCCGGTTGCAACCCCGTATTGCCGCGCAGCAGGTTCATTGAAGAATTGCCGCAAGCGCTGCCGGAGTGGATGGGAGTCCAGCCGGACGCAGCGGACGTTATCCCCAGCTAATCAGGCCGGGTTCAAACGGATTGGTCAGGCTCTGATGCCTGGGCAGGACACGCACGGCGAAGCCGTGCTGGCCGCTGGAGCGGCAGGGGATCTTGCCGAAGAATATCCAGCTGTTGCCGTCATGCGTGCCGTTGTGGCTCATGGTGACCGTGCGCGGGCTGGGGATTTCGCCGAAGGTGTCCACCAGGCCGTGGAAAAGCTGCACTTCCACCTCATCGGGTGAAAACGCTCCCAGGTTGACGCGCGCCTTCACCTCCAGCTCCTTGCCGACCTGCATGGGATCGGCGCCGTCGGCATCGACCGCTTCGACGCGGATTTGCGACCAGCCCTGGGCAAGCCGCTTGCGCCACTGCGCCAGCTCGGCGGCCTTCTTGAAGGCGTTGCCGGCCAGCAGCTCGTAGCGCGTCGCCGCCGGCCAGTAGGATTTCTCGATATACTCCTGCACCATGCGATTGGTATTGAAAACCGGACAGACGGTGCCGACCGATTGCTTCATGACGCGCAGCCAGCCGCGCGGCAAACCATCGCTGGCGCGATTATAAAAGAGGGGCACGATCTCCTGCTCCAGCAGATCGTAGATGGCGCGGCTTTCCACGTCGTCCTGGTAGTTCAGATCCGTATACTCCTCGCCGGCGCCGATGGCCCAGCCGTTGTTCTGGGCATAGCCCTCCACCCACCAGCCGTCGAGGATGCTCATGTTGATGCCGCCGTTGCAGGAGACTTTCATGCCGCTCGTGCCCGAAGCCTCCAGCGGCCGCCGTGGGTTGTTGAGCCAGACGTCCACGCCCTGCACGAGCGAGCGCGCCACGTGGATGTCATAGTTTTCCAGCCAGACAATGCGGCGGCGGAATTCCTGACGGCGGGCGATGTGCAGGATCTCGGCGATCAGCTCCTTGCCGGCGTGGTCGCGCGGATGGGCCTTGCCGGCAAAGATGAGCTGCACGGGACGGTCCTTGTTGTTCATGATCGCCAGCAAGCGATCCAGGTTGCGGAAGATCAAGGTGCCGCGTTTGTAGGTGGCGAAGCGGCGGGCAAAACCGATGGTGAGCGCCTCCGGGTCGAGCACCTCATCGGCGCGGACAATCTCGGCCGGCGGCGCGCCGCGCCGCTTGAGCTGCACCTTGAGACGCGTGCGGGCGAAGGCCACCAAACGTTCGCGGCGGCGTTCGTGGGTGCGCCATAGCTCCGCGTCCGGAATATGGTCCACGCGTTTCCAGATGGCATAGTTGGTCGGCCGTTCTTCCCACTGCACGCCCAGGTAGCGATCGTAAAGCTGCGCCATTTCCGGCGCCAGCCAGGTGCGCGTGTGCACGCCGTTGGTGATGGAGATAATGGGCAGCTCGGCTTCGGGAAGATCGGGCCAGAGGGCGCGCCACATTTTCCGCGACACGCGCCCGTGCAACTGGCTGACGGCATTGGTGGTGTTGGCCAGGCGGATGGCCAGGACCGTCATGCAGAAACCTTCGTTTTCATCGCGCGGATTCTGCCGGCCCAGGGCCATGAACTCCTGGCGGTCGATGCGCAACTGCGGCAAGTAGGCCGAGAAATAGTGATCGATCAGCTGCGGCGGGAAGACATCATTGCCCGCGGGCACAGGCGTGTGCGTGGTGAAGCACGTGCCGGCGGTGATGGCTTCCCGCGCCGCGGCGAAGCTCAGGTTGTTCTCCTCCATGAGCGCGCGAATGCGCTCCAGGCCGCAGAAGGCCGAATGGCCTTCGTTCATGTGGCAAACGGTCGGCATCTTCCCCAGGGCGCGCAGGGCGCGAATGCCGCCTATGCCGAGCACCATTTCCTGGCGCACGCGCATGTCGTTATCGCCGCCATAAAGCCGGCCGGTGATCTGCCGGTCGTCGGCATTGTTCTGACTGATGTTCGTGTCAAGCAGGTAAAGGGGAATGCGCCCCACCTGGATGCGCCAGATACGCGCCCAGACCTCACGGCCGGGGAACGGGATGCTGATCAGGATCGGCGCGCCGGTGCTCTTTGTTTCGGGGATGACGGGCAGATTGAAGAAGTCGTTCTCCGGGTAGCTTTCTTGTTGCCAGCCGTCGATGTTGAGGTATTGCCGGAAATAGCCCTCGCGATACATGAGCCCGATGCCCACGAGAGGCAAGCCGAGGTCGCTGGCCGACTTCAGATGGTCGCCGGCCAGAAGCCCCAGGCCTCCGGAATAGATCGGAATGCTCTCATGAATGCCAAACTCGGCGGACAGATAGGCGAGCCGGAAATCGCGCGCCGTGGGGTATGATTCCTGGAACCAGGTGGGGCTGCCCATGTAGTGATTGAGTGCGTCTTCCACGCGATCCATGTGCGCCAGGAAGCCGTCATCTTGCAGCAATTGCTCCAGGCGCGACTGGTCGATAGCGCTGAGCAGCTTGACCGGGCTGCTTTCGAGCGCGTCGAAGAGATCGTCATCGATGCGGCGGAATAGGAACACCGCTTCATGGTTCCAGCACCACCACATGTTGTAAGCGATCTTCTGCAGCGCCTGCAGGCGCTCCGGGAGATGGGGAAGAACAGTGAAGGTGCGAATGGAGCGGCCGGGCATCGGATCCTCATACTGGGGTCGCGGAAAATCATCGGAGAATTGTCTTACCAGCCCGGAGCCGCACACCAACCCGACGCGCCAGCCAGGGACCCTCGCTGGCGCGTCGGGTTAGTGTGGGCCGGCGCCGAAGCAATTCTCATACCGTCAGCGGGCGGATAGGCTGCGAAAACTTTGCTAGCATACCTGGATGGCGCGGATTTTCAATTGCGGTTTCCCTATGTTGATGAGTGTGCGCAGGATATTGCGTTTTGGCGAGTCGATTATAGGGGACAGCCCGAGGGAAGCGGATGGCGCGAACCGTAATTACCGGCGGCGCGGGTTTTGTGGGCTCCCATCTGTGCGCGCGCTTCCTCGCCGAAGGCCATGACGTCGTTTGCGTGGACAATTTCATCACCGGTACTGCCGCCAATCTCGAGCATCTGCGCGGCAACGGGCGCTTTTCGTTTGTCGAGCACGACATCTCGCGGCCATTGGAAATGGATGGTGACATCAACAACATCTTGCACTTTGCCTCCCCGGCCAGCCCTGTCGATTACCTGCGCTATCCGATCCAAACTCTAAAAGTGGGCTCGCTGGGCACACACAACAGCCTTGGTTTGGCCAAGCTCAAGAATGCCCGCTTCCTGCTCGCCAGCACCAGCGAGGTCTATGGCGACCCCGAGCAGCACCCGCAGCGCGAGGATTACTGGGGGCACGTCAATCCCATCGGCGTGCGCGGCGTCTACGACGAGGCCAAGCGCTTCGCCGAGTCGATGACGATGGCCTACCATCGCTTCCACAGCGTCAACACCCGCATCTGCCGTATCTTTAACACGTATGGCGAGCGCATGCGCCTGGACGACGGCCGGGTGCTGCCCAACCTCATGGGCCAGGCCCTGCGCGGCGAGCCCCTGACCATCTACGGAGATGGTCTGCAGACGCGCAGCTTCTGCTATGTCTCCGACCTAGTGGAAGGCATTTTCCGCCTGCTGCACGCCGACTTTCACGAGCCTGTCAACCTCGGCAACCCCCATGAAGTCACCATTCTCGAGTTCGCCCATGAAATCCTGGCGCTCACGGGGAGCAAAAGTGAAGTGACTTTCAAACCGCTGCCGCAGGACGACCCCAAGCTGCGCCGGCCGGATATCGACCGGGCCCGGCGCTTGCTCGGCTGGGAGCCCAGGATCGCACGAGAGGAAGGACTGCGGCGGACGTTGGCGTATTTTCAGCCGAAGGTGGTGGACGCGGGTTTGTGAACGCTGTCGATGGGGCACTGCCATTCAGGGTCATTAGTCATTGGTCATTAGTCATTCGCCTTGCAAATGACCAATGACCATTTACTCTTCCGCCTTCGGACGGTGCTTGCCCTTGGGTTCGTCCATCTGGGAAAGAATATCGCGCAAATCGTTGGATTGGGGAAGTTGCAGATCGCGGCCCTCGAGAATGTCGTCGGCAACCGGGATGGCCTCGTCGTCATCGGCGTCCACGACTTCCGCGGCTTCCTCCCCGGCTGACTTGGGCTGGGCGAATTCCGTGTCCTCGTCGCTGATGGGTAAGGCGTCCAGCTCGTCCTCGTTGCCGAAGTTGAAGTCGCCGCCGCCTTCTTCCTCGGCAATCGGCAGGGCGTCAAGCTCCTCTTCGACGGCAACGGCCTCCACCTCGTCCTGGCCCAGGCTGGCACTCGCTTCCCGGGAGAGCTCGTATTCCACCACGAAATGAATCGGCCCGATTTCCAGGCGGTCGCCCGGGCGCACGACTTTGCGGCCGGCGATGCGCGCGCCGTTGAGGAAGGTGCCGTTAACGCTGTCGAGGTCCTCGACGTGCAGCACGCCATCTTGAAAACTGAGCAGGCAATGGCGCCGGCTCACTTCGGACGAGCGGATGCGCAGATCGCAATCCTGCCGACGCCCGACGATGGTTTCCTCCGACTTCAGGCGCATGGTGCGCTTGCCGTTCGCACCTTTTTTGACAACCAGGCGCACATCCATTTTCTTGAAAATACCGCGAGTAGGGGATTGGACAGAAGGTCAGGCTCGGTTTTGATCTTAAACGCTGCCGAGCGGGGGAGCAAGTCCACGCCGGAAGTTATCGAAAAAAGGCCTACTCTCGCCCGCGTCGAAAAAAAGAGGTCCATGGAGTGAGACTCCGTGGACCTCGCGATCGGTTAGCAGATTTCAAAGCAAGCTCAATCGCCCCCCGAGGCCTCGCTGCCTCCTGGAATGAGCGGATTGGAAACGGCCGGCTGGCCTTTCGTGACGCTCTGGAACACCGGCGTCAGCTTGAAGGTCACGCCTTGATCCGGACTGATGGTCGCCTGCGCCGTCAAATCCATTCCTGTGCCGGCGCCCGGCGGCAGCTTGGTCTGGTAAACCAGTTCGCCGGCCGTCGCACGGGCCGTCGGCCTTTCCGTGACTGGGGCGGTCAGACCCAGGGAGGCCAGGCCGCCGCGTACGTGGGAGTCGCCGCCGGTGATTTCCGGGTTGGCCAGGCTGCGAATCTTCGTCAGCACCTGGTCGCTGCTGGCTATCTCCAGCTTGGCGTGCTTTTCGGTCGCCGTGGGCGGCGGCACATAGGCGGCGGAGGTCCGCCGGCCTTCGTCGAGCGTAACGCTCATGGTGTAGCTGCGGTCGAAGGACACGGTCTCGCGGCGGCGCGTCTCGCGCGGCGTGCCCTGGTACTGGA
>DASZFN010000722.1:0-3108 GCA_035939715.1 Gemmataceae bacterium
TATGGACGTGATCGACACCTGGGTGAACATCGAGTCCGCCGCACCCGAGGATCCTTTTCCTCTTGGCCAGCTAGTGCTTTGTCACAGCTAAATCGACGGGTAGCGGAAGTCGCCAGACTTCCGTAAACGCTGGCGCTGATCGGAAGTCTGGCGACTTCCGCTAAGCCACAACCCTGCTTTTTGGCGTTGACAAAGCACTAGACCGGTTCGTCCCGGACGCATAGGCAATGAGAAGCAAACAAGGGACATCGTACCTTGTTGCAGTAGAAAAGATCGCCATCTCGGAGTTAGGAAGGCCGAACGCCTCGTACCTTCTCTGGTTCGGCAACTCCTGTTGCGGACGCGGGTCGACGGACTCTCCGTTTCAAGTGTGCGCCGCGCGGCGCGCGTGGAGCATGTTCTTCAGAGACGCGATCGAAGCAGCGTTCGGAAACCAGAGCAACGGGACGATTGGCTGAAAAACACAAAACTGGCAAGAGTCGCATGAGGGTCCCTGAGGTGCACTTGGGAATAACGATAGGCGCTCATGTAGCTTTGCCACTTTGCGCGGGCGAATTGGCACAAGTGCCACCCGAGATCAATCGGGTCGAGGGGCGGATCGCGCTGGGCGAGAGCATCAAGGCGCGCCGAATGCATGTCCACGCGTGACACCGCCAACGTCCATGAACGCTGTTCGACGCCGCTGGTGAGCGGTTGATGGGTATTGCGGTCGGTCAGCGCCAAGTTGGACGGCCAACTAAGGGCGGGGGGCCTGGGCGTTGGCGGGCGGGCTGGGGCGTGCGAAAGTCGTTTCATCCGGGTTGTGGCCGGGTCTCCCGACCACAGCAGCCGTCCATTCGAGTGTTGCGGGAATCATGACTTTATCGATCAACCAAGGAATGATCGGCCGGGCGAACAATGGCTGCCTGTGAGGGAGCCGGGTCATCCTGGGTGGTTGCACACGCACGGTTCCCACCGATCCGGACGTGCGCCTTTAACCCATCCGGCTCGTCAGAGCATGGGTTCGCTACCAGCGGTAACCAGAATGGCTATCCGATGTCGTTGCGTGGACAGGAGTCCAAGGTTCAATGCCCTTGTCCTGTCTCCCTCCAACGGCTCCATGCTCCGACACCTCCTTCCCTCCCCCGGGTTCCCGTGGTCCGAGTTCCCCGGGTTCGCAGGTACTATGAGGCGCTCCGACTTCCCATCGCCCATCACGCCGCACTTCGTTTCCTTCGCTTGGCGTTACCACGGTGCCCGTGCCTCGTTTCGCTCCCGGAGGGGGTCACGGTCCCTGCGAGCCTGGGGTTGGTAAGCCGGTCGCCCCGTCCGGCCAGCACCGTGGAGACGATGGGATCTCTCAGGTTCCTGGAGAATCCTCATGCGCATATGCCCTGTTCTTAGACCCCGGCAGGACCGACGTGTCAGGTCGCTACGGCACGCCGACGCGGCCCCCGCTGGTCTGACGACTAGGGCTCCCACGACAACACTTTCTTTCGAGGCTCGATAGCAGGGCTTCGGCGCTCGCTGTCTACGCTTCGCAGCCGGGATTGCTCCCAGACCACGCCAGACTCGCTTCCGGCTGCCCGCCGAGCTCTACCGGGTGGGATTGGTTACCCACAGGATTCCAGCGAAAGGTTTCCGTGATGCTTCCTACATCGCTTCCTCCTTTCCCAGGCTTCTCCTGACGCAGCAGACCGCCAACGTCTATCCATATCCCTGAGCGCGGGTGGTTGCCGATGTGCGTCCCTACCGGTAGATGAACGCCAAGGCAGACCGCCAAAGAACGAAGGGGGGCCCGTGTGGTGGCGGTGTGGCGGGATAGTGAGAAATGCGCTCGGCGTGAGGAGCGCGAAAGTCGTTTCATCGTTTGGATGAAACGACCCGCGTTCGGCGGCGATCTTCGTTGAGCATGCAGGACTTACGCCGAAGGGGGTGTGTCGGGTGTGTGTGAAACGGTGCGCCGCGAAAAGGTGCTGATCTTCAGTGGGTGGAAGTCCCACGCGGCAACGGTCGCTCCAGCCGGTAGCAATCGGAGCGGCAGTGGAGGTAACGATGCTGCCGAAGCCTCTGATGGAAAGGGTCGCGTAGGCGACTCCGCGAGCAGGCAGGCCGTAACACGCGTGAACGCCGAGCAGGCCTCGAAACATCGAATGTGGGAGCCGACCCAGCAACGGGATGGGGAAGGCCGTTGTCGCAGGCTCCAGGGGAGCGACCCGATCCCGCCTGCGGTCCCACCGGGGTAATGGCGACGGCATGCCTGTACAGGGAGACTCGACGCAACACGGGAGACCCCAGGCGGCGGCTCGTGACAGCCGACCGGACGCCCGCGAGGGACAGGCCGGGCCGCCCGGGGAGTCGGAGAGGCCCATAGTACCGTCGAAACCGGGTAACGCCGGCAGAGGGAAGGGGCCTCGGTTCAAGGCGAACGTACGAAGTGGCGAGAGCCGGGAGATTGGCGTGAGCCTACCACCTCCACCGAAGGTTCGGAAGCTACAGGAGACGTTGCATGCCAAAGCGAAGAGGGCGCCGGGCTACCGCTTCTACGCCCTGTACGACAAGGTGTACCGCTTCGACGTGCTGCACCATGCCTACGTCCGCTGCTGCGCCAACGCAGGCGCCGCCGGCGTGGACGGGCAGACGTTCGACGACATCGCGGCGTACGGGCTGGTGCGCTGGCTCGACGAACTGGCGGAGGACCTCCGCAAGAAGACGTATCGTCCGCAGGCCGTCCGGCGGGTGTACATCCCCAAGCCGGACGGCACACAACGGCCGTTGGGCATTCCGATGATTCGTGCATACTACACTCCATACCAGAAGCCTTGGGGATAGAGTCCTTGCCGGTCGTCCGGCCCGGCTGGGTTGGCGGGTCGCCTCCTACCTCAGCACCCGCAAGCCAGCATACCCGGCGACGGTCACTTCGACGACCGCTTCTGCCAGCGACGCCGCACCGGCTTCCGCAAGCGCTCGAGCACTTCCGGCGAAAGCCGAACCCACCACGGCCCGTGCGGGTTGGTCTGGATGCCATCCAGGCGGCCTGACTTGCACCAGGCGGCGATGGTGGACACGTCCACGTTGAGGGCCTGCGCGGCGGCCCGGGCCGAACAGCGACCGTCACCACGCCGTCCC
>DASZFN010000723.1:0-2662 GCA_035939715.1 Gemmataceae bacterium
ACGTCGGCCTCTGCATGCCGCAACCCGGCTTCCTGCAAGGTCTCCGCGACATCGCCACGAAGAACGGCGCGCTCCTGATCTTCGACGAAGTGAAAACCGGCGCCAAACTCGGCTGGGGCGGCGCCAGCGAATACTTCAACGTGAAGCCCGACATGATCTGCCTTGCCAAGTCGATCGGCGGAGGCCTTCCACTCGCCGCGTTCGGCGCCAGCACGTCTGTGATGGACCTCATCTCCCAACACAAGGTCTTCCACGGCGGCACCTACAACACCAACCCGGTGTCGATGGCCGCGGGCCTGGCGACATTCCGCGAGGTCCTCACGCGAGACAACTACGCTCACGTCGACAAGCTTGGCAGACAGCTAGCCGACGGATATCGCAAGACCATCGCAAAAGTGGGACTGCAAGCCTACATCGCGCAAGCCGGCGCCAATGGCGCGCTCATGTTTTATCCGAAAGAAATTCGCAACTACCGCGACTGGACCGCCGTCGACATCGACCTCTGGCGCCACTACTGGTTCGCCATGGTCAACCGCGGCGTGATGCCCCAGCCCTACTGGTGGGACGAGCAGTGGACGATTTCCGTCCAGCACACCGAGGCCGACATCGACAAACACCTCGCCGCTTTCGACGACATCGCAGCATCGTTAGCCAAAGCGCAACAGGAGCGCATCGGTCAGCCCGCGCTGGCCGCGCACTAGATTTGCTCATGTGGGGACAGCCGTTCTCGGCTGTCCCTGCCGGCAGTCAGAAAGAACCTTGTCATTCCAACCGGGCCAAGGCCCGGTGAGGAACCTGCTGTTTTTAGAGCCAGCGCACGAGTTGCAATTAACTTTGTCCACCGCCACCCAACCCGCCACCCAGCCCCACCTGATCCGCGCTCTCGGACGCCGTGACCTCGTCCTTCTCTTTGTAGTCGCCGTCTTCAACCTGAACGTAGTCCCCTCCATCGCCGCCAACGGCGGCGTCACCATCTGGCTCTGGATCATCTCGCTTCTTCTTTTCTTCTGGCCGCAAGGCATCGCCGTAATCGAACTCGCGCATCGTTACCCCGGCGAAGGCGGCGTCTATCTCTGGGCCAAGGAAGTCTTCGGCGACTTCCACGGATTCCTCTCCGGCTGGTGTTACTGGACCAACAACATGCTCTACGTGCCGACCGTCATGCTCTACTTCGTCGGCGTCTCCGTCTACGTGCTCGGCCCCAGCCATCATGGTCTTGCTGACAACAAGTTCTTCGCCTCTTCGGTCTCTCTTACGCTGCTGGCTCTGCTCACCATTCTCAACATTCTGGGTCTCGGCGTCGGCAAGTGGATCAACAACCTCGGCGCCATCGGAACCTTCATCGCCGCCGCCGTCCTCGTTGGTCTGGGCGTAGTGATCTGGTCGCGCTTCGGCACTGGCGTCACCGCTGCTGACTTCCAGATTCCCGCCAACCCGCGCTTCGTGCTCAATTCCTTCGGCGTAATCTGCTTCGGTCTGGTCGGCCTTGAACTCGCCTCCGTCATGGGCGATGAAATCCAGGACCCTGCCCGCACTCTTCCGGGTGCGGTTGCCTGGGGCGGCTTGATCTCCGGCACCCTGTATGTCGCAGCTACGCTCACTCTGCTGATCTCGGTCGGCAAGGACGTCAACGTGCTCCAGGGTGTGGTTCAGGCAGTCAGCGGAATGGCTGCGCGCGTCGGCATGAACTGGATCATCGTGCCCTTTGCCGTCATGCTCAGCCTGGCCATCGCCGGCATCGGTTCGGCCTGGACCGGCGGCTGCGCCCGCATTCCCTTCGTCGCCGGTCTCGATTCCTACATGCCCTCATGGCTCGGCAACATTCACCCGCGCTACGCCACGCCCTATGCTGCATTGATCGTCCAGGGTATCGTCTCCGCCGTACTCGTAATCCTGAATTTTGCCGGCGCCGGCGTTCAGGAAACTTTTCAAAAGCTGCTCTCGCTGGCTGTCGTTCTGCAACTTGTGCCCTTCGTCTATATGTTTGGCGCGCTCGTAAAATTCGCGGTGACGGAGCCTGTACGCCGTGGCCAGTACAGCCGCACCACACTGTTCCTCGCTGGGGCCAGCGGATTCCTCACCACCACCCTGGGCATCGCACTCGTGTTCTTCCCAGCCCAGCAGATCACGTCGCTGTGGCAATACGAATTATGGATGTTCGGCGGCACTCTGTTTTTCATTGGCCTGGCCGCATTCTTCTTCTTCGTCTACGGCCGCCACAAAGCACCGCAACCAAAGATCGGGAAGGGCACGACTTCAGCCGTGCCGTTAAGTGACTAGAAATCTGGGGCTTTAGCCCCTTGATGTACTTAGGAGGTCGAAACCAATGCCCGGCGGAATTAAAACCGATGTCCGAACCTATCAGATGTACATCAACGGCGAGTGGGTCGCGAGCAAGTCCGCGAAAACCTTTCCGGTATATGACCCCTCCACCGAAGAAGTCTTAGCCCAGGTCCCCGACGCCGGCCCGGACGACGTCAACCGCGCCGTAGCCGCCGCCAAAGCTGCATTTGAAGATGGTCCATGGGCGACCAGCACAGCGCAGGAACGCGGCCGCGTCCTCTTCCGTCTCTCCGAGAAAATCCGCGCCAATCTTCCCGCTCTCGCCGAACTCGAATGCCGTAACACCGGCAAACCCATCGTCGAAGCCGAGTACGACATC
>DASZFN010000724.1:0-4186 GCA_035939715.1 Gemmataceae bacterium
TCTACTTGCAGATCGTGCATGTAATCATCCACGAAGGCGGGGCCGGAGTGACAGGCGACGCATTGCGCTTTCCCATGAAAGAGCCGTTCGCCGCGGAGTTCGGCGGGACTGGCTTTTTCCGGGATCAGCTTCATCATCGGTCCGAGTTTGGGCGCGGGTGCACAATCGAGGATGGCGTTGAAATCGCCCATGCGATTGTTGATCTGCTTCTGGACGCCGCGCGGGCCGAGCGCTTGCATCAAACCGGGATCGCCGTCGAAGTACTCTTCGACCTCCGCGAAGTGGTCCATGCTGCGGATGGAGCGTTTGGAGGAAAGCTGCATGAGGTTGTAGTTGCCGCGCATGCTCGGCGTATCCATGCGCAGCCGGGCCTGGTTGGGCCGCGAGTCCGGAGCCAATTCGATGGCCCCGTTCGTGTGGCCGTTGACGTGACAGGAGAAGCAGGACACGCCAGCGCTTGGCTCGTAAGTGACGCGGTGCTCGGTCTGGTTGAACCACGTGGTTGATGAAGGACGCAGCAGTTCCTTCAAGCCTTCCATCTGCTCGGGCGTCAACAGGCCGTTGAAGATTTCGTAATAGTTCGCGAACGTCACTTCCCGTCCGCGGGAAACATCGCCCAGCTCCTTGTGGTTGGTCAGGAACATGGGCGGCGGAAATTCGGGCAGGTACGCATCGGGGATGTCGAGGTCCACGTCCATGCGCTCATGCTCCGGATGGACGGCGGTCCAGGCCTGCGGAAAGACCATGTGGGCGGTGGTTTGCACCGGGTGGGCCAGGGGCTTGTAGGGAAAAAGATCGCGCGCGCGAATCTCGTCCGGGCCAACCTTCGCCAATTCCTCGAACGAGGCCACACCCGTGGGCAAGCGCGACACCGGCCCGCGCATGACGGCCTTGCCGCCGGACATGCGCGCTCCCGCGATGGCCACGCCGTCAAAGCGGTACCGGCTCTGCATATAGGCGTTCACGTCGGCCATCAGTTGCGGTTTCATGGTGCGGCACTTCTTTGTCCATTCGTCCCACGACATCGGCAAGGTCGGCGAACTCCAGGAACTCCGATCCCGGCCGGCATAGCGGTAGATATCGAGCGGCGTGCGGTCGCCGCAGATTCCCGCGGGATAAGTCGGAAGCTTGGAGACATGGTTGGGTCCGAGGCCGTAATCGCCGGGCTCGCGGTTGACGGCTTTGGCCGCCGGACTTTGCCGCAAGTATTGATCTGCAGGGCTGTGCGCGGGCGCCGGGTTGGCTGGTACAGGGGCTGCCGAGCTGGCTACCTTTTCCTGTGCGGCCGTGGGTTTGACGGTGCTGCCGCCCCAGAACCCCAGCAGAGCGGCGATCATGGCGATCAACAATGAGCATGTGACAGACGTCTTGCGCGCGGCCATGGCCAGAGACTCCCAGCAGACAAACAGAATGATGAGAAAATGGCAGCGAATCGAGTGTCTATCGTGGGCGCGCCGGCCAGGACTTGTCTGTCATCAGTCCGATGGTTTCCTTGTAGCAAAAATCCGACATGGCTGTTAACCAACGACGTCGTTTTCGAGCGCGAAACGAATGACCTCGGCAGTGCTGTGCAGGTTCAGCTTCTCCAGCAAACGGGTCCGGTAGGTGGAGGCGCTGCTGGTGCTGATGTTCAAATGCCTGGCGGCCTCCTTGAGGCTCATGCCGGCGCCGAGCACGCGGAGCAGATCAAACTCGCGTTGCGACAAGGCTTCGAGCCCGACCCGGTCTTTCTTGGGCCGGCGCAGATGATGAATCACCCGCTGAGAAACTTTCGGTGAAATGTAAATCTCGCCGTCGGCAACCGCCTTGATAGCGTCCACCAATTCCCCCACCGCCGCCGATTTGACCACGTAGCCATGGGCGCCACTCTCGAGCACCTTCACGGCATAGTGGATATTTTCATGAACGGTAAGGAGCAGGATTTTCATTTTTGGATAACGCCGCAATAGCGATTCGATGGCGGACGGGGCGTTGAAGTTGGGCATGCTGTAGTCGAGAACCAGAAGATCGGGACGCGTTTGCAAGACAGCCTCGTGAACCTGGCCGCCGTCGGCTGCCTGAGCCACAACCTTGATCGAGCCGCTTTCTTCCAGGATCTGCGCCAGGGCTTCGCGCACCATGGCATGGTCGTCGGCCAGGACCACGCGTATGTTTCCGCTCCCCGCCATGCCATGCTCCTACGTCGCACTCGCCATCGGCAAGTTTACCTCGACGGACGTGCCCTTGCCTGGCGTCGAGCGCACGACGAACGTTCCACGCAGAAGTTCCGCGCGTTCGCGCATGCCGAGAATTCCCAGGCGCTTGCCGTCCACGCCGGCGAGATCGAAGCCTGAGCCTTCATCGCGAACGGTCAGAGCCGCGGCTTGTGCGTCGACGTGCAAGCCGACAAACACTTCACGGGCCCCGGCATGCTTGGCCACGTTCGTCAGCGCTTCCTGAAGAATGCGGTAGAGGTTCTCGCTCACCACAGCGGTCGGCTGGGCCTGGTCGAAGCTCAGCGTCGCGCGCGTGACAATACCGGTGCGGTGCTCGAAATCGCTGAGAAAACTTTGCACCGCGTCCTTGAGGCCGAGGTCATCGAGGAGCGTCGGCCGTATCCGTGCGGAGATTTTATGGATGCGGTCGAGCAGGCAATCGGTGCCATGCAGGGCGCGCGTTAACAACTCGACTCGTTTCTCAGGATCGGCTGTCTGCCCGAGGCGTTGCAGGTCGAGGCTGACCGCCGTTACCAGTTGTCCCAGCGCGTCGTGCAGATCGCGCGACAGACTGCGGCGTTCATCCTCCTGGGCGCTGATGAGCTGGGTGGACAGCGCCCGCAGGCGCGTTTCCGACTCTGCGAGTTGTCGTTCGTGGTTGCGGCGGACGGCCCCGCTATACGCCAGGTACCCGGCCAGGAACACGACCAGCGCGAGCACCACGCCGTAAAGCAGGAGCAGCCTGCCGAGCACCTGATCCGCGCGGGCGTTCAGGATTTCAGGGGAGGTACGCGCCGCAACGATCATGCGCGCGTTTCCCGAGTCGGCCTCGGGCGGTTCGGCCATTGTCATTGCGGGAAGCTGTCGCGCGGGCAAAGCGCCCCGCACCGGCAGATTCCGGAAAGTGAACAGACCCTGGTCTGTTTGAAATTGACCGCGCTCGGCAGCGGAGAACCGCGTCCATGCTTCCGGGTAATGCGTTGCGAAAGTCTTGCCCTCGCTCAACATGAAACCCCACTCATCCTGCGGATTGAGACCGCGCAGAAAATAGCCATCCTTATTCAACAGGAACACGGACCCGGGAAAGCTGACGGTCACCTGAGCCAGTTTCTGGAGCAGGGCGGCGCCGAGGTAGTTCAGGACCAGTACGCCGCGCTTAACGCCCCCGTTGTCAAACACGGGCGTGGCGACGCGGATGACGGGCTTGAGCGGCCGTTCGATTTGCTCATGCTCCACGTTCAGGTCGAAGGGAGAGACAAAGAGCTGCCCGCGCTCGAGCAAGATTGTGCGCGCGAAGTAGTAACGGGAGGCTTTCGATTGAAGCTCCGGCTCCGGTACGACCACCGGGCTGCCGTTGTTGAAGTTGATGCGTATGACTTCCTGGCCGCCGGCGTCCAGGTAGCGAATCTGATCGTAGATCGCTTTGTGCCGGCTAAAGAGCAAGTACTCGTCCTGCAGCACTTGCTTGCTTGCTTTGCCGCCCGACAGGAAATCGCGCAGCACCGCCTGGTTGGCCAGGTAGAGCAGGTCCGATTCGACCGCGTTTAGCTCGCGACTAATGATGTTGGCGTGCAGATCGACGACGTGTTTGCCCGCCTGTTCGTGGAGCGATTGTTCGTTGGCGAGGTCCTGATAATATAGCGCCAAAACCACGCAGCCTGGCAGCAAGGCCGCCGGCAGAAAAATCAGCACAAAGCGGCGCAGCACCTGGCCTGAGAAGAGACGCGGAGAGCTAGCTGAGCTGTCGAGCATGAATACGGTTCGCCGTTGACAGTGCAACGCCTGGATTCTACTGCGCGCCCAGCCCGCTGGGAAGCAGAGCGGCCCCGAAGAAGCTTGACTTGGCGTACAACCGTCGCCAAATTGAAGCTACGGCGACCGGCTTCTCCAGCCTGCTTCCAGGAGATTGCACATGAAGAAGAAGGCCACGCTGAAACAGCAAAAAGAGGGGCGCCAGTGGGATGAGATTCGGGCGCTGTACGACAAGGTGC
>DASZFN010000725.1:0-1831 GCA_035939715.1 Gemmataceae bacterium
CGATTACCGAGCCGAGAAGGAACTCATCACCAAGGGGAGCGCAAGGGTGTTCCTCTCCGAAAGAGCCAAGTTTGCCGAAAAGCTGAGAGAGGAGAAGTTCTTCAATCCGGTTCTTGCGAAGATCTATTTCGATATAGAGGACGAACCGCAGGCGTCGAAATTGATTGGCTTGCATGAGTCGCGCCTGCTATTCAACGCTGGCGACTGGAGGCAGGGCAATCGCACCTTAATCCCTTGAGAATCCTGTGACGATCTTTAGCAGGACCTCGTCATCCCAGCCCGCGCGAAGCCGCTTGCCGCGCAGGGAATCTTTGATGGTAGTGTCCTTCCGCAAAATCGACAGTGCCAGGCGACGGAGCATGCTGAGATTGAGCGGGCTGTGATCCTTGCGGACGCGGCTGTGGTCTTCGGCAAAAGTTACATCGAGGCTCCAGTGCAAGCGGTTCTCGATGCCCCAATGGCCACGCACCGCCTTGGCAAACTGCCTCACTTTCGGCGGCAGGCTGCTCACGTAATAGACGATCTCGTCCGTCTCCGCGCCGTTCACCACCCGCGTGCGCGTCACCATGCCGATACTGCGCACGTCCTTCCATTGTCCGCTGCGAACCAACGTGGGGGGCGCCTCCGCGATGAAGTACTCCCGCGTTTCCTGGCGCCCGTGGCTGCGCTCGACCGTCTTGATCCGCTTCAGCGACGGGTCGGAGAAATCATCCTCGGCGTGGGCCATGAAGGCCTCGTGCACCGTTTGATGCAAGTCCGGCTGGTTGTCTTTCACGGCGAGAACGTAGTCGGCTTCGCGGGCGCGGATGGCGACGGCGATGTCCTTCTGGCAGCCCATGGCATCAATGGTCACGAGGCAGTCCTTAAGGTCGAGCAGTTCGAGCAAGAGAGGGATCGCCGTAATCTCGTTGGACTTGGCGTCGACCGCTACTTGTCCCAAGGTCAGCCGAGCGTCGCACGCCCAGGCGCTGACCACGTGCAACGGATTCTGGCCCGCCGCCGTGTCGAACGAGCCCCGCAACGTCTTGCCGTCGATGGCGACCACTTCGCCGGCCACCGCGGCGCCGAGGGCGTCGAGCCACTGCTGAATGCAGGCCATCAGAGCGGCCGGCTCCAGGCGGGCGAAGACGCGGCCAAAGGTGTCATGCGACGGGATGCCGCTGGGCAAGTCGAGGAAGCTGCGAAAGAAGTCGATCTTGGCTTTGGCGAAGCGTTCAATGTCGGCCCAGCCATCGGCGTTGCCCAACGTGCCGCAGACGGCGAGGATGATTATGTCGAGCAAGGAGTGGCGCTTGGTCCGCTCCATCCGGGGATCGGTAAGGTTTTCAAAGAACGGTGCAAAAAGTTCCAACGCGCTGCGGGCAGGCATCCGTCACCTCCGGGGTCGAGTTTCCAACTCCGGAGCATCGTTCGCCATCCCCTTGACGAAGTCAACCGCGCCACCGAATAATCGGGCGGAGGTTTAGATGCGATTGCCCTGCGGCCTCGGTCACGCGGACCGACTCTCAGATCGGTGTGGCCACGAAGACCCACGACGCGCTCAACCTGTTGGTGACCCACCAGGCAAGCCTTCCTCCGCAATCACGGCCCTTGGCCAGCGGACTCGGACGCGTTCGACTCGCGTTTGGGAAGCCGTGGCTCATTACCAAGCTGGTTCAAAGCCGCGCGCTCTTCCGGCGTGAATGCCGCAAGTATTGTATCCAAGGTCACATCGTCACATGGTCCCTTCCCAAAAGCGGCGGCGAGAAGGCGATCAAGAGCTTCGTCTTGGCGATCTTTGTCGGCGTTCATGATCTTCCCTCCGTCCGACTCCGTTTTACCGGTTATGTGC
>DASZFN010000726.1:0-7286 GCA_035939715.1 Gemmataceae bacterium
CGGCAATTGATTTACGTGTTTCATGGGCCAGTAAGCCGTTTGCGCCTGCCCTCCTCACGTCCCTAAGTGCTTCATCTCCATTCCCATGGGGGCTGCTGACGGATAACGGACAGCTTTGTTCCTTTGCAGACAAGGTCGGCAACTTCAGGCTGGAGCGTGCCGCCGTGGCAGTCGCTCCTTCCGGGCCCGGCAGAAAAGAGCTGCGGACATACATCCGCTTGACAGGATTGGTGAACCGCGAACGGCTTATCCGGTGTCTTGCAGGAACGATGGGGCAATGCACGGTGCAGGAAGAGAAAGCAAACGGAGTGCCGATTACCGCGCTCCTCTCGCCGGGGCAGCCGGCCGTGGTCGTGATAGGTAAAACCGACTTGGTACTGATATCGGCGGAAGAGGGAGACGACGCGTTGCCTGAGTTGGTACAGAAACTTCTGGCGATCCGAGCAGGCAAGAAACCCAGCGCGCTGGGAAGTTCACTTGTAGGCCTCTTGGGAAAAGTGCCGGAGAACGCTCATGCCTTCGGCGTCGGTGACACGAAAGGCTGGCCCGAATGTTCGGCCAACAGTGATCCGAATCCTGCCTTCGATCAGGCCTTCGCCCATTTGCGTGAAGACATCGTCGTGCATGCGGTGGTGAATAAGCAGATAGATATTTGCTTCCGGGGCAAGACGAAAAACGCTGACGATGCCCAGGCGATGCTTGCGGAGATCACGCGCCTTCAGAAAGACTACATGGATGGCTTGAAGCAGCTTCTACCCGATTTGTCTGCTCAGGTGCTGATTGATGATCTGGCCAGCATTCAAGCGACGGCAGCTGGTGCCGACGTGAGTGGTCGCGCAGTGGTCTCGCTCAAGACGGCGGGCGCGCTGGGCGACGTCATCGACAAATCTATTTCTGCGATTGGCAATGCCATGTTGCTGTCTGCGTTTGCCAAGGTGAGCGCAGCGTTTCGCGTCCTCGTCGTTGTTGTGGGATTAATTTCCCTGACGGCAATCGGAGCAATCGTCGGGCTGCTTATCATGCGCACCCTGGCACGCAAATCAAGCGGCAACACTTGACGCTTTTATGGCTATGAAATTTCCGACTGCCCCTCATCCTCTCCCAAAGGAGCGCAATTTTCCACCAGCTTTACAGCTGCTTACCCGCCAGCCAACGGGCCCGCGGATTTTCGTTGACAAAAGTGTCATTCCCGCCTTATTCTAAGCGTATTCGACCCACCTGCTTGCAGTAGTCCCGGCCGATTGCGCTTTCCTTCCCGGGAGAATCTCGATGGATGCGGCAAGGCGATTTCTCTCGATCTCGGGCATTTTCGCGCTGGTACTGTTCGCAACCGGTGTCCCAGTTTGCGATGCCGCCGAAACAGCGGCGGCGAAGCCTGCCGAATCTCAGGTCGCCCATCGTATCGACGCCGCCTTTCAGCTCGCGCTTGCCGGCAAGGGCGCCCTGCCCGCGCTGGTAGACGATAGCGCCTTCCTCCGCCGCGTGTCGCTCGACCTGACCGGCAAGCTGCCCGACCGCGAAACAGTGCAACGGTTCGAGGCGGATTTGTCCCCGGACAAGCGTAGCCGCCGGATCGAGCAACTGCTCCAGAGCGAGGCCTATGCAGTCAACTGGGCACGTTACTGGCGCGACGTACTGACGTACCATACGCCGGCCAGCGGCAACTATCTCCGCTGGCAGCTCTTCGATCGCTGGTGGGTCGAGCAACTGCGGCGCAACCGGCCGTGGGACAAGATCGTTACCGAACTGGTCACCGCCACCGGCGTCAACGACGAGTCGGCGCCGGTGAACTACCTGACCGCGCTCTACGGCAATCCCGTCGAGATCGCGGCCACCACCAGCCGCGTTTTCCTGGGCGTGCAAATCCAGTGTGCCCAGTGCCATGACGCGAAGACCGAGCCATGGAAGCGCGAGCAGTTCCACGAATTCGCCGCGTTCTTCGGCCGTGCCCGGCTTATTCAACACAAGGACGTCGATAGCCGCGGCACGCCGTACGCCATCGAGCCACGTTGGGACGGCCAGTACCGGATGACGGACAAGAAAGACCCCAAGCGTTTGATCGAGATGCAGCCGCGCTTCCTGACGGGTGACAGCGTCGCGCTGGGCGCGCCCGACCAGGAGCGACGTCAAGCGTTGGCCCGGTTCATGACCCGGCCGGCGAATCCCTGGTTCGCCCGCTGCTACATCAACCGGATCTGGTCTGCGCTGCTCGGCTGGGGTTTCTATCCCGGCGTCGCCGACCTTGGCGCCGGCGAGCCGCCACGCTACGCAAAAGTGCTCGCCCTGCTGGAAAAGGAATGGATTACGAGCGGCTTCGACATCCGCTGGCTGTTCCGAACCATCGCGCTGACGCAGGTCTACCAGGGCAAGCTACAGGCGGCACCCGCCGACGACGAAGTGACTCCGTCCGTGTGTCCCGTCCGGCTGCGCGAGGAGCAGATCTTCGAGGCTCTGCAAAAAACGCTGGCCTTCGACGAAAACGACAAGAACATTCCGGCCCCCGCGCCCAACTCTGCACCGGCTGTGCAGCGGCACAGCGGCCTGCGCAACATGCTCTATCAGAACTTCATGGAAGACCCGTCGGCGCCGGCTCAGGATGTCCACGGCACCATTCCGCAGGCCCTGCTCATGATGAACAGCCAGCTCGTTTACGTATCCACATCGGCCAAGGGCAAAACCGTCCTCGCCGAGCTGCTGGCAAGAAACCGGAGCGACGAGCAGATCATCGTGCAGCTTTATGAGCGTACCCTGGCCCGCAAGCCGACCGGGGAAGAGAAGGGTATATGCCTGCGTTACCTGCGGCGTGTGAATAATCGCCACGAGGCTTTCGAGGACATTCTCTGGAGCCTGGTGAATTCCACGGAATTCCTCATCAAGAAATAGGACGCCATGGTTAGTCCCATCCAGACGTGCGTCAATGTGCGCGTGACGGCCGACGGAGCGGTCAGCCGGCGCGGCTTCCTGCGGGCGCTCGCGGCAAGTGCGGCCGTGGGCGGTTTGCGCTGGGGCGACTGCCTGAGCGCCTTTGCGGCGGAAATGAAGACTCAGGGCCGGTCGTGCATCCTTCTCTGGATGGCAGGCGGGCCGAGCCAGTTCGAGACGTTCGATCCCAAGCCGGGCGCCGATACCCAGGGTCCAACGAAGGCGATTCCTACATCCGTGCCCGGCATGCAGATTGCCGAGCACTGGACCTGCACGGCCAAGGTGATGCAAGAGCTGGCGGTCATTCGCTCGATGACCAGCAACGAGGGCAACCACGGCCGGGCCACGTACCTGCTGCATACCAGTTATCCACCATCCGGCGGCATCGTGCATCCGGGTTTCGGGCCGCTGGTCGCCAAGGAAATCGGACCAGCGGACTTCGATTTGCCGCAATTTGTGAGCATTTCCGGGCGCAGCATCGGCCCGAGCTACCTTGGTGTTCGCTATGCTCCATTTGTCGTGACCGACCCCACGCGCCCGCCGGACAACCTCGAATTGCCCGTCGCACGCGCGCGCTTGAGCCGGCGGCTCGACCTGTTGAAAGAGCTGGAGTCGCCACAGCTTCAGGGCGGCACGGCCGAATTCGTCAAGGATCACCAGTCTCTCTACGATCAGACGACCCAGATGGTCCTCAGTCCCCGGACGAAGGCGTTCGCGCTCGATCAGGAAGCACCGCGCGTCCGCGACTGGTACGGCCGCTCGTCGTTCGGTCAAGGCTGCTTGATGGCCCGGCGTTTGATCGAAGCAGGCGTTACGTTCGTCGAGGTGCTGTCAAGCGGCTGGGACACGCACGGCAACGAGCTGTCGGCGCTCAAGAAACTGATTCCGCCGGTTGATCAGGGAATGGCCGCGCTGCTGGGTGACCTGAAGGCGCGTGGCCGGCTCGACAAAACGCTGGTCATCTGGATGGGCGAATTCGGCCGCATGCCACAGATCAACCTCACCGCCGGGCGCGACCATTATCCGCAGGCATTCAACGTCGCTTTGGCCGGTGGCGGCGCAAAGGGCGCCCAGGTCGTCGGCGCCACCGACGCGCGCGGCGTCGAGGTAATTCGCCGGCCCGTCTCGGTGCAAGATCTCTTCTGCACGTTCTGCCAGGTGCTGGGCATCAACCCGCGCCGCGAGCACATGAGCAACGTCGGCCGCCCCATCAAGATCGTCGAGCACGGCGAGGCGGTGCGCGAGATCCTGTGATACCCGTCAAAGCATCGTCGGGCTGGTTCTCAAGTTCTGTGTTCTGCATGTACTCGCCTACGTTGTCGGTGTCTGGGCCAGTTCCGACGGGGCCAAGGTGAACAGAATGACAATGTCGCGTTGCGTCTCCGCGGCGCATTGCCTTGTCCGAATGGCCGTGGTAGTCTGTACGCGAAATGAAGAAACGGACTCAGTTTCCGCGAGTCTCATCATGCGAACCCTTGCCGCCTTCTCTGTCATTGGTTTCGCCCTCGCTGCCCTTGGCGCCGACGTCGAAAGCCGCAGGCTCACCCACTACGTTCCGCAGGACTTGCTGGAAAGCGCCATCCGCAAGGAAGGCTGGACGGAGATCCCGCTGAACCTCAAAGGCGGCATTCTGAAAGGCGACACCGTCCGCATCTGGACCGGCGGCAGCATCGACCGCGGCAACGGCGATCAACCCGGGAAAAACGTCAACGGCCCAACCGGCATTGAGACAAACTCCAATGCGAAGGAAGCGGCAGCGTTCGCCCTGTCGCCGATTGCCGACCATGCGTATGCTCTGTTGTTCAAGTGCGACAGCCCGGGGCTGAAAAAGCCATTGCCGCCCGGCCGGCCCCTCGAAATCAAGATGACGAAGGACAACGAAAAACTCTCGGTCGGCTTCAATGACCTCCGTGGTCAATACAACGACAACCACTTGGGCCGGGGCCGACGCCATGAGTTCGATCCACTGTGGATCCGGATCGAAGTAGTGCGTACCATCGTCGATTGAACGAAATTCGCGAAACGCTATTTATGCAGGCACGCGATTTCTTGCGCAGGCGACTTCATTCCCACTTGATGCCGACCTTCTCAGCGCACGTCTTGGCGTACCATTGCAGGGTTTGCCATGCGGTCGCTATGATCCCACGCTTTCCAACCACTACGCCGTCAGTAAATTTTACGAAAATGATATTGGGGCCGTTTGCCCAGCTTCGCACCTCCCAGTCACGCCATGCCTCCGGGGAGACGAGGGGGAGACGAGGGGGGAGACGAGGGGACAGTCATCGCACTTTCCTTTGTTCCAACGGCTTGTGGAAAAAATATGTTGTCGGACACAAATTATCCGAAGAAGCACCTTGGATCGACCCGCGTCGCTATGGCCCGCCAAAGGGACAGTCCCTTTTTTCAACGGGCTGCTAACCAGCGGGCTTCGTCACCCGACATGCTTTGCTCTGCAGGTAGAGCTGAAGCCGATGCTGCGCCCGCTCTCGATTCTCGTTCGAGAGACCCGGACAGGCCAGCGCACGTTTTTGCCACTGCACCGCTTGCTGAAATTGCCCGGTCTCCGCGTAGCCGGCCGCCAGGACTTCCAGCATAACCGGATCCTTCCAGGCCGTTAACGCGCATGCCGTTTGGGCATGTTGAATCGCCTTTTGCCCATGCCGCACGCTGTCCTTGGGGCAGGCGGCCAGCAGCAGGGCAAGGTTGTAACAATGCGTGGCGTCGGGCGGGCCGAGTTGCACGGCGCGCTCGTAGTCCCGCAGGGCCATTTCGTACTCCCCCTGGTCGTTGTAGATGCTGCCCCGGTTATTGAAAGATTTTGCATCGGTCGGATCGAGGTCGATGGCCTTGGCGTAGTCCGCAATGGCCAGATCGTAGTCCTTTCTCTTGGCGCAAGCGTAGGCGCGCTGGTAGTAAGCGACGGCGTCTTCGGGTTTGAGATGAATGACCTCGCTGTAATCGGCGATGGCGCGGCCGTAGTCACCCTCGTGTTGATACGCCCAGCCCCGCTGGAAGTAGGCCTCCGGATCCTGCGGGTTCAGGCGGATGGCTTCTGTCAGGTCGGCAATGGCCTGCTCGTAGTTACCTCTCTGAATGTGGCTATGCCCCCGTCCATAGAAGGCAATACCGTCCTTAGGACTGAGCCGTATGGCTTCCGAATACTCCGCGATGGCCGTGTCCCACGCTCCCTTCTGCGTGTAAACAGTAGCGCGGTTGTTATGGGTGACGGCATCGTTCGGGTTCAGGCGCAGGCTTTCGTTGAGATCGACCAGCGCTTGATCCCAATTTTGCTGAAGCAACCGGATCGTGCCCCGTACACGGAACGCACGCGCATGGGCTGGGTTGAGCCGGGTCGCCTCGTCGGCGTCTGCCAGGGCCTGATCCGCGTTGCCGTTGCCCAGCCACGCTGCGGCACGGTCGCTGTAGGCATCGGCGTCCTGCGCATTCAGGGAGATCGCCTGGGTAGCGTCGGCGATCGCACAACCATACATCCCCTTGTTTTGAAAGGCGTTGGCACGGCTGCTGTAGGCGGCGGCGTACTGCGGGTTGCAAGAGATCGCCCGATCAAGCCACCGGATCGCCCCGTCGTAGTCTTTTCGATCCAGCGCCGCGACGCCTTGCTGATAATGGCTCAGAGCGGCACGTCTCTGGTAAGCACACCAGGCGGGCCAGATCGCCAAAACCAGGACGGCAGTAATCCAGAGCCAACGGTGAGCGAGAACCCGTTTCGTTACACGGATCACCATGCATCGATTCTACCGCCGTCGCACGGCAATGCTGTTGCTAACTTGTTGCCAGTTTGCCCACAACCTTTCTTTCATGCTTGACGGTTGCGCTCGTTTATGCCTCGGAACGCCGGCAAGCAGCTGGCGTGGGCCTGAGGGCGGACAGTCGGAGACCTGCGCCCAGCGCGGGGCTGACGTCAGTAATCAGTAGCCTGGTGGCTACCGACTAAGCATGAGGCGCCCGCCCGGATGCGCTAACCGGTTCGGGCCGTCGGTTCTATCACTTATCACAGGCTCTCAATTCGCACCTGCAAAGCGGAAAGCCGGTTTGCCGGTAATATCGCTGCTGGTAAACGAAGGACACCAGTATCTTTCTACATGCTTGATGACGAGGGCGGTGCCGGCGAAGTGGCTGACCTTGGGGGGCTTGTCGGGGTTGTACATGGTGTCGGTGAGGTCGCGGAGGAGGGCGACATTCTTGCCGAGGTGGACCTGTTGGCGGATGCCGAAGGGGCGGCCGAGGACGCACATGTTGAGATGGACGCCGCAGAGGATCACGTTGTCGATGCCGCGGGCCTGGAGCAGGTTCCAGGTTTCCTGGCCGTTGTCGGTGATGGCGTCCTCCTCGGCAATTTCAAT
>DASZFN010000727.1:0-26243 GCA_035939715.1 Gemmataceae bacterium
CCCAATTACGGCCGGCCGCCGGCGCCGCTCGCGCAAAACTGGATCGACGTCGCTGATCCACGGGTCCGGACGGCGTCGGACGATCTGAGCCAGTGGTGGAAGGTCTTCAACGACCCCGTGCTCGATGACCTCATCTGCTCCGCCTATCTGCAGAATTTGACCCTGCGCGAAGCGGGTCTCCGCGTGCTGGAAGCGCGGGCCCAACTCGCCATCACCGTGGGGAACATCCTGCCGCAATCGCAGACCGCGACGGGAGGCTTCACCTGGAATGTGTCCAGCCGGCAAGCAGCCAATCGGTCGTTCATCGCGAAACGGTTCTTCGGCCAGTGGGATTACGCCTTCAACCTCGCCTGGGAGCTTGACTTCTGGGGCCAATTCCGGCGCGCGATTGAAAGCAGCGCCGCCAGCCTCGACTCCTCGGTTGAGAATTACGACAGCATGTTGGTCACCTTGCTGGGCGACGTGGCGACGAACTACGCCCAGCTCCGCACCACCGAGCAAAGAATTAAATACGCCAAGCAAAACGTGGAACTCCAGCGTCAGACCTTGACCCTGGTCGATGCTCGCTTCAAGGCCGGCACGGTCAGCGAGCTGGATCTCGATCAGGCCAAGAGCACCCTGGCCCAGACCGAGGCCACGATTCCCGCACTGGAGATCTCGCTACGTCAGTTCAACAATCAACTGTGCATCCTGCTCGGTATTCCCCCGGAGGAGCTGCGCGCCAAGCTCGGGCCGGCGCCCATCCTCAACGCCCCACCGGAAGTGGCGGTAGGCATTCCCGCCGACTTGCTGCGCCGCCGGCCGGACGTCCGCGCTGCGGAACGCCAGGCGGCCGCCCAGAGCGCCCAGATCGGCGTGGCGGAAGCCAACTTCTACCCCCACATCTCCATCACCGGGACGATCGGCTACTCGGCGGAGTTCTTCAAGACCCTCTTCTCGCAAAACGCTTTGACCGGGAGCGTCGGCCCATCGTTCCAGTGGAACATCCTTAACTATGGGCGCATCTTGAACAACGTTCGCCTCCAGGAAGCTACCTTCCAGGCACTCGTGGTCGCCTACCAGAACACGGTGCTCACGGCTGCCCAGGACGTGGAGAACGGCCTGGTGACCTTCTTGAAATCGCAGGAGCAAACGAAGTTCCAGGCCGAAAGCGTGGCCGAGGCTGAGAAGGCGGTCAAGATTGCCCTGGTCCAGTACAAGGGCGGCATCATCGACCTCACCCGCGTGACTCAGCTGGAGACAACCCTCGTTCTGCTCCAGGACACCCTGGCGCTGGCGCAGGGGGAAATCGGCCTGGGTCTGATCCAGGTGTACCGAGCCCTGGGCGGCGGCTGGCAGATCCGCGTAAACGGCTGCGAGCCAAGCGGGCTGCCCCTCCAGGGTCCGACGCCAACGGCCGCTGAAACCTTGCCGGCTCCCCAGGCCCAGCCAGCGCCTGTCTCACCGAAGCCAAACGGAAAGTAGTTGGAAGGGACCTGCAAACCGCAAATGCGGCGGCTGCTCCAAGATGGCCATTTGAGTTTGCCAGGGAGGGAAAAGCCTCTGATTTTTTCAGAGTTTTGAGTTTTCCTGTGCCCAGCCGAACTCTATGCCGTTGAAAACGCCGAGCTGGATCTTGTTCTCATTCAGCTTCTGGCCCAGCTCATAGGCCGTCGCCGCCGTTTCAAGCTCGGACTTGATTGTGTGCTCATTGGGTGATTCCCGGAGTTCTGGATATTGACTTCATGGCCACAGCGCTGAGACGCGCCGCCGGATATGCGACTTGCTTGTCCATATGAAGCTAGCAAATCAGGGCGCGTTACGCCTCTGGGATAGAGCGGCCCCAGCGCCTGTCCCACGGAAGCCAAACTCGAAGTAGCAGAGGGGACCTGGGAATCCGAGAGCTGCAGCGACAGCACCTCGTGGAAGTCTTACGAAAGCTGTTACCGGACTTCTAGAGGCATGCCAATCCCGCGCGCCGCTCAAGCCATACCGAATCGCCAAATTCATGCGTTTGATAGCCGCATGCCTGCAAGACTTCACTAGCCCGGCGGAGGGTGGCATCGTCGGTGAAGGCGCGCAGCAGCTCGTAGTGACTGGTGCCGGGCTCGTGGGTGCCGGTGAGGATGACATCGACGATGCGCAGCCGGGTTGTGGCGCTTACGCGCTTGGTTGCCAGGTCCTCGCCGGGGCGCACCTGGCCGTCGCGCGCCGCTCGATGTTCGAGGGCGCGGACGACGGTCGTGCCGATGGCGATAATGCGGCCTCTCGTGCGCGCCAGCGCGCGGGCGGTTACGGCAGGAATGCGGTAGGGCTCGTCGAGTGGCAGCCGGCGGTCCAGTGCTTCGTCGCCGGTGGAGGAAATGCCGGCCGCATGCGTGATGGTAGCGATGGCTACGCCGCGGGCGCGCAGGGCCAGCAGCAGTCCCCAGTCCAGAACAAAACCGGCCGACGGCGGCTCGAACGCGACCGGCGGGCCGGCGATGGCGGTCCACACGTCCCAGAGCGCCAGCGGCAGCGGCACATGCGCGTACTGGATTGGCCGGCCGTGCCGCGCCAGGCCGGCCCAGATCGCGTTGGCGTCGCCGTCGAAACGCAGCCCGATGAGACGCGGATGACCATGCAAGCGCTCCACGGTGGCCGACAACGGTCCCAGGACTAGCCGATCACCGGGGGCGAGGTGCGGTGGCGGCGCGCGCTCTTCGGTGCGCGTGCGGAAGTCGCCGGCGCCAAACACGATAGCCAGGAAATGCTTGACGTCGTCCGTGGCGAGCGAGCGCCGGCCGGCGAGCCGCACCTCAACGGCGGCGCCCGTCGGCATATGCCGGCCTTGCAGGCTCGCGGGCAGGGTCGCGGCGTCGTTGGCGATCACGAGATCGCCGGAACGGAAGCAATCGATCAGGCGGGCGCGCGGCGCATGGCTGATGTTGCCGCGCCGATCGACAATCAGGAGTTTCGCCTCTGGCGGGCGCTGG
Organism: Gemmataceae bacterium; assembly: GCA_035939715.1. GTDB lineage: Bacteria > Planctomycetota > Planctomycetia > Gemmatales > Gemmataceae > DASZFN01. The sequence goes on from DASZFN010000727.1 coordinate 2,955, forward strand.
ACGGGGCGAGAGGCAGCGATCATGACATTCCTCCCTTCGCACGCGGGTTGGAATCGGCCTTTAGATGGAACCACCGGCTGAAGCCGGGACTCCAACCGCCGTGACCGGCGGGCAGTCGCCGCGGCGCGGCAATGCTGCGGCGATGGCATCGGCCATTTCGTGGGCGGCGGCTTCCGGACGCTTCAGCGTACCGCGGTCGGCGCCGGGCACAGCGAGGGCGTGCAGCGGTGTGTCCATGTCCCCAGGATCAAGCGCGAGAACGTGCACGCCCTCCGCCGCAAGTTCCGCATTCCAGATGTGACTCAACTGGCGCAGGGCGGCCTTGCTGGCGCCGTAGGCGCCCCACTGGGGGTAGGGGCTGACGGCCGCGTCGCTCGAAATGTTGAGCACCACCGCGCCCCGGCCTTCGCGCGCCGAAGCGGCCAGGGCGCCCAGGAGCGCCTTCGTCAGGCGGAACGGCCCGAGCACGTTCGTGGCCAGCGCGCGTTCCAGGTCCTCGCAAGCGGTGTCGCCGAGAAGTGCCAGCGGCGTCGGTCCCAGAGCCGAAGCATTATTGATGAGGACATCGAGCCCGCCGAGCTCGCCAACAATCTGGATAGCGATGGGATGGATATCCTCCTTCAGGGAAACATCGCCGACAATGCCGTGCCCGCCCGCTTCGCGTGCCACGCGCTCCACGCGTTCCCGGTGGCGGGCGACGAATGCCACCAGCGCGCCGCGGCCGAGCAATTCCCGGACGAGGGCCAGTCCCAGTCCCGAGGTGCCGCCCGTCACGGCGACGCGCAGGCCCGTGAAGGGGCCGGGCCCAGCGATGCGAGATGTAACCGTCATCGGCAGCCTCCTTTGACTTTATAAAGATTATTCTTTACTAATGACATGGTAGGCGGGGACCTTGACTTAGTAAAGGTTTTTCTTTACAAATTCGGTATGGAGAAGAAGCCTCTAGCGCCCGGCGAGACCAAAACGCGCCGGGCCATCCTCAAGCTGCTGAAAACCGAGGGGGCGCTGGACTCGGCCGAACTGGCCCAGCGACTGGGCGTTACGGCCATGGCGGTGCGTCAGCATCTGTACGCGCTGCAGGCGGAAAAATTCGTCACCGCCGAAGAACGGCCGGCGCCGGTCGGCCGGCCCGCCAAGCACTGGCGGCTGACCCCGGAAGCCGACCGGCTCTTTCCCGACGCCTACGCGGAACTGAGCGTGGCGCTCCTGGACGCTCTGGGAGATGCCTTTGGCGCCAGGGGCGTGCAGCGCGTGCTGGAGTCGCGGTGCGCGCGGCAGCAGGCGGACTACGCGGGAAAGATTTCGCCCTCGGCCTCGCTGAAGGAGAAGCTTCAGCAACTGGCGCGCGTGCGCACTGAGGAAGGATACATGGCTGAGGTCAAGGCCGAGGGGGACGCCGGCTTTCTCTTCATCGAGAACCACTGTCCCATCTGCGCGGCGGCCACGGCGTGCCGCGGCTTTTGCGATACGGAGCTCGAGCTGTTCCGCACCGTGCTGGGTCCGGAGGTCGGCGTCGAGCGCGTCGAACACATCGTCTCAGGCAATCGCCGCTGCGCGTACCGCATTACCAGGCGCGCGCCACTGCACAACACAAGGCGCGCTGCACGAGCGAAACGTCATTCGTCATTGGTCATTCGCATGCGAAAGACGAATGACCAATGACAAATGACCAGGGCATAAAAAAAGGGCACGCGCCGGGAGGTAATCCACGGCGGCGCACCCTTCTTGCATGGGGCAAGGGTTCCTTACTCTGCCAGAAACTGGCTTACTTCCTTGGCCACACGTTCCGGGTGGGTGACAAAGGCCAGGTGTCCGCACCCAGCAAGGTTGACGCGCCGGCAAGCTTGTATCCCCATGCACAGATCCTTCAGGCTTTGCTCGGAAACCAGTAAATCCCGGTCTCCGGCGAGGGCCAGGGTTGGCACGCGCACGTTTTCCAGCCGTTCGTGACTATCGAAATGCTCGACCAGCCGAAAGCGATGGGCCATCACGCTCTGGTCCGTTTGCCAGCATTGCCGCGTCACAAAGCGGAAGAGCGGGTCCGGCCGCTGGCGCCGTCCAAACAAGAGATTGAAGAACTGGTTGACGAAAGCATTATCGTGCGGCAAGGGAAAGCCATTCAGGAGCAAGCCGGCGACTCTTTGCAGCAGACCGCGGTGCGTACTGGCGCCCGCGCCTTGCAAGATCAACGCCTCGAGCCGGTGGGGAAAGCGCGTGGCAAATTCGAGCGCCACAACGGCCCCGAAAGAGACGCCGAACACCACGGGACTTTCAAGACCATGCCAGTCGAGAAACTCCGCCAGGTCGTCCACCAGGTCTTCCATGCCGAAGCCGCGCCGCAAAGCGAAGCAGTCATCCTCGCCGCGTAATTGATACGTGATAACCCTGTACTGCTCCGCCAGAATCCTGGCCACGGGTCCAAGCAGCTCAAAGCCGCCCGCCAGGCCGGGCACCAGCACTATGGGCCTTCCTTTGCCCCACTCGCAATACTCAGCCGTGTAGGAACGAAGATTGGCGCAGCCACGATGCCCCAGACCTGCGCTGAACTCCGCGCCGCACGCATTAAGCCACTCGGTCGAAGCCTTCACGAGCATCCTCCTGACACAGATATCTCCTTCTCAGCTTGAGAATAAACTTGATGGGAAGCAACGATTCTATCCAAACGGGACCGAGCCAGGGAATGCATGCTGTGTACCGCCCAGCACTGGAACAAGCTGCTTCGAACGGAGCTATTGACGTAACTTCTGATGGAATGGTCACTTCGCTTCACGGATCTTTCTTTATTGCGTTGCATGAGGTGCGAAATCCAGCTGACCGAATCGGCGATATTAAGCCCGTTTTCGGCGCTGAGCGCCGATGTATCGGCGCCAAAAATCACGACTAGGCAAGCTGGAGAAAAGCAGGTGATGAGGAAGCCTCCTTGCACTAAGTCGTTGAAAAATCAGGGGATGATTGGTGGGCAGTCGTTGACGGTGGCAGGCGGGCAGAATACAGTGAGAGAAACTGACTTTGCCGCGCGGGGCGCGGGGACGTAGTTACGCCGCACTTCACTTTAATCTAAAGTCCTTCAAGGATGGGGATTACGGATCGGCGCCGATATTTCGGCGCTGCAGCGAAAGCGGTGAACGGGGATGCAATTGGGTTTTTCTGCAATTTCCTGGCGCAAGCTGGTGCTTTGCCTGCTGGGTTTGGCTGTCCTTGCCTACACAGTTGGCGTGCTGGCTTATGTGTACGCCATTCCGGACCTTGGGCTCCGCACTGCCTTTGACACGACCCTCAAGAAATTCGAGGGGACGTGCTCCGCCGGCACTGATCCCGTGAACCAGCCTAAAGAGGACGATCGCATTGTCCAAATTGGCGACGTGCAAACCGACACCTGGGCCCACTTGCTGCAAGCGCAAAACTATCCAAGCAAGAGCCTGCCGGTCGAAGTGGCGAATACGAAAGAAGCTGAGAAACTCGGCAGCAATTACGCGAGGATTGGCGAAAGCACCTTCATCCGCATCAGATTTATCCGGCTGGGAGAGAGCCAATTACTTGAATGTTGGTGCCTGGTCGACCGGTTGCCGCCGCGGGAACTGATCCCCTCAATTCTCTGGTTCTTCTTGAAGCTCGGCTTGTTCACGGTCGGGGCACTGGTGTTTTGGAAGCGGCCTAATGATACCGCCGCCAGCCAATTCTTCGTGCTGTGCATCGTCACGCTCGGCGCCTACATGGGCGGCTACCACTGGTCGCATATCGTCCGCAAGCCGATCCTGATTGTTATCTTCATGCTGTGCAGCGTTCTGCTGCCGGCCGTTTTGCTTCATTTCAATGCGGTTTTTCCGCGGCCGAACGCGCTCTTGCGGCGCTATGGTTGGCGGGCGTTGCTGGTGATCTATGGACCGCCGCTTTGTTTTCTGGCCGCGATCGCGACGGGCTACTACCGGGTTCGCTGGCTGATGGACCAGAAGCCGCAATCCATGGAGGCCATCAGCGACGGCTTGTTCCTGCTGCGCCTGGAAATCTGCGTCTACCTGGGAGTCGCCGCCCTCTGGTATGTCGCCAGCATCATTTTCCTCAGCCTGAGCTATCGCTCGGCCGTGGATGCCACGGAACGAAACCAGGTGAAATGGATTCTGTACGGCTCGCTGGGGGCGCTCGTGCCCATCGGCTACTCGCTGATCCTGGTAATCTTTGTGCCGGATCGCTTCAGCCGCGGGGAGACGACCTGGCCCATGTTCGCGGCGTCCGTCTGTTTCACGGCCGCCTTCATCATCAGCATCACGCGCTATCGCCTGATGCAGCTCGATCAGATCATCAGCGCGGGCATGATTTACTTTGCCATCAGCTTCCTGTTCGGCTTGATCTATTACGTGGTGGTTTCACTCGGCGCCCTGGTGGCCGCCAGCCGGCAAGGTTCGCCGCTCGCGCAGGCGTTTTTTGTGAGCACCATCGCGTTGGTGCTCATGCTCATCCTTGACCGGGCGCGCAGCCGTTTCAAGAAGGCCCTCGACAGACGTTTTTATCGTGACAAGAACCAGCTGAACGAAACGCTGCGGCGCATGAGCCAGGCGATCGATCAGCTCGTCGACCCGCAACGGCTGGCCAGGCAACTCTTGCAGGCCTCGGCGGAGGTTCTCACGGTGGTGCGCGGGGCGGTATACCTGCGTGAAGGAACGCCGCCCATCTACCGCCTGGTCGAGCATCTCGGGTCCGCGCCGCCCCTTCAGGAAATGTCTTCGGGCTGTCCGCTGGTGGAAGCTTTGCGCAGCCGCGGCGCCGTGGTAGCCGAGACCGGCCGACCGGCGCTCACTCTACCTGTTTCCCGTCAACTGCGTTTCCTGGGAGGCGAAGTGGCCCAGGCTCTGACGCATGAGGGCGATCTCGTCGGGCTCCTCGTGCTTGGACCCAAACTGTCGGGTTTCTATAGCGCGGAGGACTTGAACCTTCTGGCCGCGTTTTCGCAGCTCACCACCCTGGCGCTCAAGAGCGCCGAAAGGCACCGTACCATCGACAGCCTCAATCGGGAGCTGCAGACCAAGGTCGAAAAGATCTCCGAGCAGCAACGCCGCATTATCGCCTTGCAGAGTCAGTTGACGCGGCAAGCGGCTCCCGAACCGAGCGAACCGCCGCCTGCCCCGGAAGAACTAAACCGCGGCCTGGTCGGCTCCAGTCCGGTCGCTCTCCAGCTTTTGCAACTGGTGAAGAAAGTCTCCTCCAGCGAATCGGCCGTCCTGATCCGCGGCGAAAGCGGCACCGGCAAGGAATTGCTGGCCCGTGCCTTGCACGAGCACAGCCCGCGCGCCGGCAAAGCCTTCGTCAAGGTGCACTGCGCCGCGCTCTCGCCCGGCCTGCTGGAAAGCGAGTTGTTCGGCCACGTCAAGGGCGCCTTCACCGGCGCCCATAAAGACAAGATCGGCCGCTTCGAGCTGGCGGACGGCGGCACGCTGTTCCTCGACGAAATCGGTGACATCACCCTGGAGGTGCAGATCAAACTGCTGCGCGTCTTGCAGGAGATGACGTTTGAGCGCGTCGGCTCCAGCGAGCCCTTGCAGGTCGATGTCCGCGTCATTGCGGCCACCCACCAGAACCTGGAGCGGTTCATCAAGGAAGGCCGGTTTCGCGATGACCTTTATTACCGCATCAATGTCATCTCCGTGCTGGTGCCGCCCCTCCGCGAACGCCGCGAGGACATTCCGGAGCTGGCCCTGCATTTTTTGAAGCTGCACGGCGAACGCTCGGGAAAAACCACGCTCCAGATCGACGACGACGCGCTGGCCATCCTCAAAGCCTATTCCTGGCCCGGCAACATACGCCAGCTCGAAAATGTCATCGAGCGCGCCGTGGTCGTGGCCGAAGGCACGCTCATAGGCGTCGGCGAGTTGCCCGGCGAGATTGTCGAAGCGGTGGACGGCTATGCGGAATCGCTGAACGGGCATACTAACGGCGCCAGCAAACTTCAAGACGGTCCCAACGGCATCCATGATGAGCGCCTCGAACGGGACCGGCACGAGCGCGAACGGCTGGTGCGCGCCCTTGCGTTGGCGAAAGGCAATAAGGCAGAGGCGGCCCGGGCGCTCGGGCTGGCGCGTAGCACCCTGGTAAGCCGGCTCAAGAAGCTCGGCTTGAGTTAAATTAGTGTGCGCGATTAGAGCAGCACACCAGCCCGAAGCGCCAGTTTTGAAGTTGCGCTTTGAATAGCGGAATGCCACGGCCTTGTGCCGTGGTCGGTTACGTTGGTTTCTACGCGAGGCGCGCTTTTGCTCTCTCCGGATGCCACGGCCTTGTGCCGTGGTATTTCACGTTTGCTTCTGGCGAGCGACGCATAGCCAGCGTGAGTGACCACGGCACAAGGCCGTGGCATCAAAGACAAAAGGGTACTGCGGTTGTAGATGCTACCGTAAGTACCACGGCACAAGGCCGTGGCATTCAAAAATACCGCGGCGTAAGTGCGTATGATGAAAAGCGCAACTTCAAAAAGAGCCAGCGAGGCCCTCACTGGCTCTTCAGGCTAGTGCAGCCCGTTCGCGCACGGTCATATAGCATATTTTCGGCAGCTAGTAATTGGCAGTTCCCACCCCGGTCTCAGAAGGATGAAACCCTGTGTTTCGCTTGACCTGTTTAAGTACAAGGAAATTAGGCTGCGCGGTCGCGCTACTGCTCCTTTCTGGAACGCAGACCGTCCAGGCAGCACCGCTCAAGTTTGTGCTGACCTTCGACGCCGTTGTCAGCAAGGCGCCCTTTAGCGGCCGGGTTTTCGTGTTTCTCATGTCCAGCGAGACGTCCGGGCCGCCGCGGGGCGCGAACTGGTTCAAGCCTGAGCCCATCTTCGCGCGCGATGTCAAGGATTGGAAGCCGGCTGAGACTCTCGTCCTGGACGAAACAGCCCTCGCCTACCCGGTACCACTGGCCAAGCTTCCCAAAGGGGCTTACTGGGTTTCCGCGGTTATGGACTTCGATAAAGGGGAGCGGAATTTCTCCGCAGCGGCTGGAAACGGTTACAGCAAAGCGCGTCGCTTAACGATTGATCCAGCCGCGGGCAGCGCCATGGACCTGAAAATCAATCAGTTGGTCCAGCCGCGGCGGTTTGTCGAAACCGACCGCGTCAAACTGGTGGATATGGAAAGCAGGTTGCTTTCAGAGTTCCATGGCCGGCCTGTCCACATGCGCGCGGGGATCATCCTGCCGAAATCGTTTGCGGCCAAGTCCCAGAAGCATTATCCAGTCATCTACGACATCCCCGGATTTGGGGGCGATCATTTCATGGCGGAAAGGATGGTCGAGCGCGGCGTCAGCGACGTGGCGGGCACGGAGATGCTCTACGTCGTGCTCGACCCATCGTGCCGGCTCGGTCACCATGTCTTTGCGGATTCCGACAATAACGGCCCTTGCGGCCGGGCTCTGATCGAGGAGTTGATTCCGCGCATCGAACAGCAATTCCACGGGCTGGGCACGCCGGGCGGCCGCTTCCTGACCGGCCACTCCTCGGGCGGGTGGAGCAGTCTTTGGCTTCAGGTAAGTTATCCGGATTTCTTCGGCGGTGTCTGGTCCACTTCTCCGGATCCCGTTGATTTCCGCGACTTTCAGAGGCTCGATCTCTACAAGCCGGGCGCCAATCTTTTCAGCGATGCAGCCGGCAAACCGCGTCCCCTGGCGCGCAGGAATGGCAAGCCCGTGATCTTTTTCAAGCCGTTTTCGGATATGGAGGACATCATGGGCCACGGCGGGCAACTCGGCTCATTCGAGGCCGTCTTCAGTCAGCGCGGCAGCGACGGCCAACCCAAGCTGCTCTGGAACCGAGCGACCGGATCTATCGATTCAGCCGTGGCAAAAAGCTGGGAGAAGTACGACATTCGCCTCGTGCTCGAGCGGAACTGGAAAACGCTCGCTCCCAAGCTGGCGGGCAAGCTTCACGTTTATACCGGCGGCGAGGATACTTTTTACCTCGAAGGCGCCGTCGCCCTGCTGAAGGACGCGCTGACGAAGCTTGGCAGCGACGCGGTAATCGAGATCGTCCCTGGGAGGGACCATGGCACTCTACGCGATGATGCCATGCGCAAACGGATCGCCAGGGAAATGGCGGACACATTTCGCCGCACACACTAGGGGATCTTCCATCAGCCGTGGCAACAGCCTGCCTTGACAACCGCCTTGTGCGCGGAAGGCGGCACATCCTTGGCCGGGTTCTCGGTGAAGAAGCCGGCGGGCTTGAGCAGGAAGCCGATGTACGCCGTCGGCATGACGGGGTAGTCCTCCGGCCGAGGCAGATGCGTATGGCCGAACGTGTACCAGAGGACGAGGTCGGTGTCGGCGATGGCCCGGTCCGCTTCGGTCCAGCGCGGCAAGCCGTCGCCGCCCTGGCTCTGGTTGGGATAGTTGCCCGCCGCGTGGCGCTCCTCGTCGCGGTACGGCGTCACCCAGACATGGTGGTCGACGAAACCGGCCCGCTTGCGCCACCAGGCGTTCTTCGTGGCAAACGGAAAACTATTGTCGCCGGGAAGGAAGCGGTACGCCACCGGCTCGCCGAGCCCATTGCGGACATGCGGGTTCACGATCTTCCAGGAGCGCGCCGTCTCCAGATTGAGGTGGGCACGGGCCTGCTTCTCCGTCTCCAGCAGCGTCGCGCGGGCGCGGAAGGCATTCTCGAATGAATTGTGCGGCCCGGGCTCGTCCGGCATAACATCCACCTGGTAGATGGAGTTGGCCGTGCCGTCGAGGTCGAGGTCGAGCCGGACGTTGAAGAAGTGCTGATGGTTGGGCGCATAGACTTGCGGCGCCACCATGGCCCCATAGCGGGCCTTGTCGTTGGGCAACACGGCCCCCAGCGAGAGCACTCCCGTCAGCTTGACTTCGAACTGAATGTTGCCGTCCTGGTACAGGTACCAGAAGAAGCCGTATTCGTAATTCTCCACCGTGGCAATCGATGAGATGACCAGGCGCCGCGAACGGCGTACTTCCGGCGTGTTCAAACGGCGGTCGGTGTGCTTCCAGAGGATGCCATAATCCTCTTCGTGCATGCACACGGCGTTCTTGATCGTCAGCGGCTCGCCACGGCTGGTGCACAGGTGGCCGTCAAAATATTTGATGAGGCCCAGACAGTCACAGCCCAGCTCCAGGCTGTTGGCACACATGCCCAGGCCATATTCGCCCGCGTCGAAGGCGTTCTTGCGCGCCTGCTGGGGCGCCGGGTCGCCGTAGGGCACGACCATCTCGGAAAGAGAGGCACGGTACAGAACCGAGCGCTCCTTGCCCTGGTCGTGGTAGCGGAGGTGGTGCAGCGTCAGCCCCTCGCGGGCATTGAAGCCAATGACAAAGCTCCAGTTCTGCCAGCGCACCTGGTAGCCGTCCACGGCGAAGCTCGGGCCCTCCGGCTGGCTGATCTCCAACGGCTTGATGTCCTGGCGAAATGTCGTCGTGCGCTCGGCCGCATAGTTGCATTGTCCGGGCGGCAGCGGCCAGTGGCCGTACTCCTCGACGCGGATCACCTGCATGGTATTCAGATCGACCACCGGGCGCAGCCCCTCGATGGGTTTGGCGTAGCCGTTGTCGGTCGGGTCCTGGCGCACAAAACACAAGGGCCGCGCCAGGCGGCGCGTGCGATCTTCGGGGGCGCCATAGTTGCCCGCGCTCCAGATATCCACCATGATCAGGCTGGTGTCGTCGAAGCCATACTGCTTCTTCAGTGCGGCCTTGAACTCGGCGCTGGCCAGCACGGCCTGCTCGCACTCGATCTGCTCGTCCATCGTCATGGTCGGCTGCACGCCGGGAATGTGTGTCCACGACAGCACTCGGCGGTCGGTCAGCGAGAGCGTTGTTTCGTAGCAGGAGTTGCTGCCGTTATCGAAGAGCACCGCGCAGGCTTCCCGGCGAATGGCGCCTCGGCCGGTGAAGCCATGCACCGTCTCCTTGCCAGGCTCCTTCAGGCTGACCGACACGAAGCGCATCGTGCGCGTGATCTTGCCCTGGTCTTTCAAGAGGGAAATCGCCAGTTGGACTTCCTGCGGCGTCAACGGTTCGAGCGGGTGCTTGATGGAGTCGGCCATGGCTTCACCTCGTTAGTTCATGAAGGGAGAAGTCGTCCACGGGACGGCCTGCCTGTCCCACGAAGACGAACCTCCTGGCATGTTACACGATCTATGCATGCGCTTGGACTTTGTTTTCGTGTCCAGCGCGGGCGGCCAGTTCTTCCGGAGCGGCGGAGATCAGGCGCCGGCGGGCGAAACCAACATAATACGCCAGTCCCACGGCATACAAGAGCAGCGTCAGCCACAAAACAACCGGTTTGTTCAGCCAACCGTAAACGGCTGCCGCGAACAAACTCATGAGCAGAACCAGCGCCGGCAATACAGGGTAGAAGGGCGTCTTGTACGGTCGGGGCATATGTGGATCCCGCCGGCGCAGGATGAATAGACACGCCATGGCCAGTACATACCAGATAAGCGCCGTCAAATTGCAAGTCAGCACCGCGACCAGCACGGCCTCGTTGTTGAAATACCCCCAGACGACAAATCCGGCGACGATTACACTCCAGAACAGGATGGAGACATCCGGCGTGCGCCGCACCGGGTGGACGTGTCCGAGCACGCGCGGCAGGTAACCGGCCCGGCCCAGAGCGAACGACTGCCGGCTGACGGCGTAGATCATGCCGTTGTAGCTGACAATCATGCCGAAGATCGCTACCAGCGAGAATAATATCAAGTGCGTGGACTTGGGCCAGACTTCACCGTAGACGAAGGGCAGAGGGTAGGACATATCGTCGGCCCCCGTCTTCCGGTAATCGCTTCCGGCGCCGGCGGCAAAAAACCAGGTCAGGAGCACCAGCACCACCAGCGTGATTTGCGCCAACGTCAAGCCGCGCGGAATCGTCCGGTGCGGCTCGTACGCCTCTTCAGGCGCCAGGGCCACCGTCTCGATCATCACCAGCCACCAGATGGCGAACGGGATGGCCTTGAGAACGCCCGCCCAGCCGTCTGTCAGCAGCGGTTCCGTCAGGATGCGTTCGAGCCGGACTCCGGGAATGCAAGCGATCCAGAACCAGACGAGACCCACGATGGCGCCATACGTCATCCACTCCATCAGTCGCGCCTGCAGTCCGCTCCCCAGCCACTGCACCAGGGCGAAAACTGCCACCGTCGCCAGACCGGCGCAGGTAGTGACCAGTTTTTCGTCCAGGCCTCCAGCAAAAAGGTTGAGGACATAGTAGATGTAGCCACCGGTGGCGATGGCCGTGCCAATGGTGGCGAACAGCGCCTCCAGGAACATGGACCAGCCCATGATGAAGCCGAAACCGGGTCCCACCGCCCGGCGGCCGTAGGCCAGCGGCCCGCCCGCAAACGGCATGGCCACGGACAGTTCGCTCAGGGCCAGCACCCACATCAGGTAGAGCGCGCAGACAAACAGCGAGGCCAGCAACATGCCGACCGGGCCGCCTTCCTTCAGGCCCTGGTTCCAGCCGAAGTATTCGCCGGTTATGACGACGCCGACGCCCAGCGCCCAGATATGCAGCACGCCCATCGGCTTCCTGAGTGCGTGCTCTTTCAGATATTGCCGTTCTTCCGGACGCAGCGCGTCCGCCTGCACATGGGCTTCGCGCACCACCTCGGCGACGACCTGGTCCAGCTCCGACGGGACGGCCTGTGAATTGGAATCGCGTGCGGCGCCCATGCAACGGCCTCGAAGTGGATCGTTTAACCCGGAGCCAGCGGCGACGGCGCCTCAGTGGGGCTTCGCCGTCGCCGCTGGCTCCGGGTTAAACGATTTGGACCATCCCTCATTCCAGGGTTGATGGACCGCTAGCGTCCCGCGGGAGCGGTCGTGGGAAAGATGAACTGCTCCTTGCAGTTGGAGCACATCCCCTTGTGTCCGACTTGCCTCGGGAAGTACTTTAGCCTGCGCTTGCATCCCGGACAGCGGAAGTAAAGAAGCTCCTGTACTCTGGGAGCGCGGTTGCGCAGAAAAAGAAAAACCCCGACTCCCAGAATCAGGGGAATGCCGATAATGAGAATCCAGGTCGTGGTACTGAAGTCCATTGCGCGAAAGGTACCACCGATGCCAGTCCGAATCAAGAGGCGACAGGCACAAACTGTGCCGCGGTCTATGGGTTAACGGTTGACACAACCCCTGCTGTTTCCTGGTACGGCGCGATGGCATCGCCGGTCTTCACGACCCCGCCGCGCACGATTTGCGCGCGCAGGCCGCCGCGATGACACAGACCGTCCTTGACTCCCTTGATGGTGAGTCCTTCCAGATGCCCGCACGGCTCGCACAACCGCAAACCGCGCAACACGATGCCGCCAACCTGGAATTCCTTGCCCACCAGGTGATTCAAGGGCACGCCGCGCGTCACCAGGTTGCGCCGGGCCTGACCGGGATCGAGCTTGATTGCGCACTCGTGGGCGAGCGCCTCTAGCGCCTCTATTTCGATCAAGGTCACCTCCCGGTCGGCATGCCCGGCTTTGCTGAAAGTCCCCTGTTGTCGGCAGTACCGGTCACCTTCCAGTCCCCTGCCGGCGATTGCCTTTGCCTCATCCAGGCGATGCAGATCTTCCCGTTTGTTTTCGGCGAGATAGATGCCTTCCAGTCGGCCCTGGAACATCGCGCTTGTGGTTGTCATGGTGGTTTTGCTTCGCGGTAGAGAATAAAGCTCCGTGTGGCCCCCACTGGTTGTAACGACTGGCCTGGATGGCTGCCAGACATTTATCTCCGGATCTTGGCTAGACAGGCAGTTGGCAAACAGGTTCACTACAATTAATAAGTTCCCGGAGGAAAGACAATGAGCTCCTCAGAACTACGTTCGCTTTTGCGGCCCGACCCGGTGGCAGACCGGTTCATCAGTTTCCCGTTGGCGATTGTTTCTCGTGTTGAACCGCTGTCGGAGACGGCTTCTACTTCAAGTAATTCATAGCCCTTAACACCATGCACGTCCTGTTCGTCCATCAGAATTTTCCCGCCCAGTTCGGCCATATTGCCAGCTACCTGGTCAAGAACAAGGGCCTTCGCTGCACCTTCGTCTCGCAGCAACCGCCGGGGCACGGGGACGGCATCGAGCGCATTCAGTACCACGTGCAAGGAGGCGCCACGCAGCAGACCCATTATTGCAGCCGCACCTTTGAAAATTCCGTCTGGCATAGCCATGCCGTCTATGAGGCGCTGCGGGCCCGGCCCGACATCCGGCCGGACTTGATCGTCGCGCACTCCGGCTTTCTCTCGACGGTGTTCCTGCGTGAGCTCTACAACTGCCCGCACGTCAATTACTTCGAGTACTTCTACTGGACCACCGGCTCGGACATGGATTTCCGGCCGGACTTTCCTTACCCGGAGATCAACAAACTCCGCGCCCGCGCCCGCAACGCGACGCTGCTGCTCGATCTCGACCATTGCGAGCGCGGCTACAGCCCGACCGCCTGGCAACGCAGCCGCCTGCCGAAATTGTATCACGACAAGGTGCAGGTCATTTTCGACGGCATCGACACGAGCCTGTGGCGGCCCCGGCCCGGCTTTCCGCGCCGCGTCGGCAACTGGGTCATTCCCGACGGCATGAAGGTCATCACCTATGTGTCGCGCGGCATGGAGTCGATCCGTGGCTTTGACATCTTCATGAAAATGGCCAAGCTTCTTTGCGAGCGCCGCAAGGACGTTGGCTTCATCGTCGTCGGCCAGGACCGTATCTGCTACGGCGGCGATCAGGAAGTGATCGGCAACCGCACCTTCAAGGAATGGGTGCTGGCGCAGGACAGCTATGACTTATCCCGCTTTCAGTTCACCGGCTTGATGCCCACTCCCTTGCTGGCGGAGTTGTTTGCCGTCAGCGACCTCCATGTTTATCTCACGGTGCCGTTTGTCCTGTCCTGGTCCATGATGGACGCGCTGGCGTCCGGCACAACCGTGCTGGCCTCCGATACGGCTCCCGTCCGCGAGATGATCGAGCACGGCAAGAACGGCTTGCTGATCGATTTCTTCGACCTGGACGGCATGGTGAACATGGCCACGAAGGTCCTGGACGCGCCCGAGGACTACAAACCCCTGGGCCAGGCCGGCGCGGCCATGATTCGCGAGAAGTACAGCCTGGACGTCTGCCTGCCGCGCATGCTTCGGCTCTATGAGGAAGCTTCGGCATCGTACCGGGGAATTTGATTGGACGTAGCATGCGGCACTCGCGGATGTTCTGGCGTCTGTTCGGCACCTACGGCGTGCTCTTGCTCGCGGCCATCGGCTTGCTGGGAGCGGTCCTGTCCGCGCGCCTGCAGCGGCACTCCGCGCAGCAGGTCGAGGAAACGCTGCGCGCGCGTATCCGGCTGGTAGCCATGCTGGTGCGCGACTGGCAGGCCGAGCGCTTGCCGGTCCTACAAGCCCGCATCCGCGAGCTGGGACCGGCAATCCCGGCGCGCATCACGCTGATCGATCGCAGCGGCAAGGTCCTTGCCGACTCCGAAGAAGATCCGGAGAAAATGGAGAATCACGGCGAGCGGCCGGAGATCCAGGCCGCGCGCGTCAGCGGCTTCGGCACAGCGACGCGCCATAGCGCCACCCTGAACACGTGGATGCAGTACCTTGCCCAGCGCGTGGACGATCCCAACTCGGCGGCCGGATACATTCGCGTGGCCTTGCCGGTCGCCGCTATTCAACAGGAGCCGGCCTGGTTTGACCGTGCGGTGTGGACCGTGGCGGCCGTTACTGCCCTGGCAGCCATGCTGCTCGCCTTGTGGCTGTCCCGGCGCATTGCCCAGCCGCTGCAGGAGCTGACCGACCGCGCCGCGCGCATCGCCACAGGTGATTACGGCCAAAAGGTCTACCTGAGCGGCTCCGACGAGGTCGGCACACTGGCCAAGACCTTCAACCATATGAGCGAGCGCCTGCAGTCCCAGTTTTCCCAGCTCGCGGAAGACCGCGAACAGCTGCGAACCATTCTGAGCAGCATGGTGGAAGGGGTTATCGCCCTGGACGCCGGACAACGCATCCTTTTTGCCAACGAACGCGCGGGCGAATTGCTCGGCTTCCAGACGCAGAGCGCCGTCGGCCGCAAGCTCTGGGAGGTGGTTCGGCAACGGGCGCTGCAAGACGTTGTGCGGAAATCCCTGGAAACGAACGCGGCCTGTGCGAGCGAGGTGAACTGGGAAGGCAAAAGCGCCAACAGCTTGACGATTCATGCGGCGCCCCTTCCCGGCCCGCCCACGCGCGGCGCCGTGCTGGTTCTGCATGACACCACCGATCTACGCCGGCTCGAGCGCCTGCGGCAAGATTTCGTCGCCAATGTCTCGCATGAGCTCAAGACGCCCCTGGCCGTCATCAAGGCTTGCATCGAGACCTTGCTGGACGGCGCCGTGGACGATCCCGAGCATCGCGGCTCCTTTCTGGGACAGATCGGCCGGCAGGCTGAACAACTGCACGCGCTTATTCTTGATTTGCTCAGCCTGGCGCGCATCGAGTCGGGAGCAGAAAGTTTCCAATTCGAAGCCGTGGAACTCGAACCGCTCATCCAGCGCTGCCTCGAACGCCATCGCGCCCGCGCGGCCGCGAAGAACCAGGTACTGGCAGCGGCGCCTGGGGTGAGTGGTGAGTGGTTAGTGGTGAGTGGTGAGCGTTTTGTGGAGCCGTCCACCACTCCCCGTTCCCCACTCCCCACTGACCACTCCCCACTGACCACCGACCACTCACCACTTACCACTCACCACTCACCTGTGTTCGCCTGGGCCGATGAGGATGCGCTCGACCAGGTGCTGGAAAACCTGATCGACAACGCGCTAAAATATACCCCCGCGGGCGGACGCATCGGCGTACGATGCTGGAGCGCGAACGGCCAGGTCCATCTGGAAGTGACGGACAGCGGCATTGGCATCCCCGAGCATGACTTGCCGCGGATATTCGAGCGCTTCTATCGCGTGGACAAGGCACGCTCCCGGGAACTGGGCGGCACGGGACTGGGTCTATCCATCGTCAAACATCTCATTCGGCCATGCAAGGCACCATCCAGGCGGCTAGCCGGGTCGGACAGGGCACGACGTTTCATGTGCAATTGCCGGCAGCACCGGTATCTTGATCTTCACCATTCCTACACAAAAACCACATAATGGGCCACTAAGATTCGCTGCGTGCGGGGGGGCCCCCTCGATTCTTCGAGGGAGAACAGACAATCTGAACGGTACCGGCAAGGAACCGGCAGTGAGCACGTTTCAAATCGACGTTGCTGCGCAGCCTGAACCGGATGGAACGACGTCCTTGCGGGACGCGCCACGATAGCGCCATTACGGGGAGATTCGGCTAAAAAGACTTTATGTCCTTGGTCATTCGCCAGGTGAATGACCAATGCCCAACACCCCGAATCAGCAATAGCAGGCACCATGTCGAAACATCTGGAACGAGATCTGGACAACCTTCAGCGTGACATTCTCACGCAGGCGGCTGCCGTGGAGGAAGCGATCAGCAAGGCGATCCGCGCGCTGCAGGAGCGCGACGGCGAGCTGGCGCAGCAAGTGATCGACGGCGATGCCGAAATTGACGCGGAAGAAAACCACGTCGAGGAGGAATGTCTCAAGATCCTGGCGCTGCATCAACCGGTCGCCGTCGACCTGCGCCGCATCTCGGCGGCGCTGCTTATTAACGTGGACCTGGAACGCATGGCGGACCTGGCGGAGGACATCGCCGAGCGCGCCTTGAACCTGTCGCGCTTGCCGTCCATTCCCATCCCCCAGCGGCTGCAGAAGATGACGGATTTGACGACGTCGATGGTCCGGCAAAGCCTGGATGCCTTTGTCAACCTGGACGCCCGGCTGGCGCGGCTGGTGTGCCGGCTGGATGATGAGGTGGATCGCTACAATAACGAAATCATCGAGGAACTGATTCACCTCATGCAAGCGTCGCCGGAGATGGTCGAGCCGGGGCTGTCCTTGTTTTCCGCGACCCGGCATCTGGAACGCATTGCCGACCATGCCACCAACATCGCCGAGGATCTGATTTACCTTGTGGAAGGCGCGATCGTGCGCCATCGACCGGCGGCGGTCAATGCGGAAAGCTAAGAGGAGTGTCGAGTGGCCAGTGACGAGTGACGAGTTGGCACTCATCACTTGTCACTCGTCACTCGCCAGAACGCCCTGAGGAGGAATTCATGTGAGTACGGTCCTTGCTCCTGCGCCTGTGAGAACGGCTGCTGTCATGGCTGGAATGAAGATCCTCATCATTGAAGACGAGCGGGCCTTGACCGACGTGCTGACCTACAACCTGCGCCGCGACGGCTACGAGACCAGCGTGGCCCACGACGGCCAGGAAGGATTGCGCAAGGCGCAGACGACGCTTCCCGATCTGATCATTCTCGACCTGATGCTGCCGCTCCTGAGCGGCATCGATGTTTGCCGGGAACTCCGTGCCGGCGAGCGCACGCGCGAGATCCCGATCATCATCCTGACCGCCAAGGCGGAAGAGATGGATCAGCTCGTGGGCTTCTCCATGGGCGCCGACGATTATGTAACCAAACCCTTCAGCGTGAAAGTGCTGCTGCAGCGCGTCAAGGCCCTGCAGCGGCGCCGGGAGGGCGCCCAAGAAGCCAGCGACATCGTCGAGCACCTGAGTGTGCGCCTGGATCGCGTGCGCCACCGCGTGCAGGCGGAAGGCAAGGATGTCGAGCTGACGCCGACGGAATTCCGCCTGCTGGAATGCCTGCTCCGCCAGCCGGGCCGCGCGTTTACGCGCGCGCAGCTCCTCGATGCCGCCATCGGCGACGGCGCGGTCGTCCTGGAACGCACCATCGATGTGCACGTCAAGACCCTGCGCCGCAAGCTTGGCTCCGGCGATCTCATCGAAACCGTGCGCGGCGTCGGCTACCGTTTCCGTGAGACGCCGCCCCCCGAAGCAAGCCGCGCGTGACGCAACCACTCGGCAAAAACATAGCGGGCAAAAACATACTGGACCTGTCGGTTTCACTCCTCCCAAGAGGAGAAGAGAAAACCGCGGCAGTGCATTGGCACACCCCACTTGAGAGTATGTTTGTCCCTTCATCTTTTTGCCGAGTGGATGTGTTCTCGTTCTTCCTCCGCTACGAAACACCCGCACATGAGAAAACTGGCCCTGACTCTTTCGGCAGTTTGGCAGTCGACCCATCACAGCAGCGTAAGTCTAATCCGGATAGCGGTTTGATCCGACGAAGTTGACTGCCAAGAGGTGTGAAAAACTTGGCAGTCTTGGCAGTCTCACTAGTTGTTGCCCTCATTCAGGCGGCAAGACGTTCACCTGCAAGCTGGTCGGCTTTTGTCGTGAACGGTAGACGCGTTGCATGGCCTTCGTGAAATCGTTCGGGTCGGCTAGAAAAATATTGTCCACGTACTTCTGCGGGTTGCGGTCGATCAGTGGAAACCAGGTGCTCTGCACCTGCACCATGAGCCGATGGCCCTTGCCGAACGTGTGCAACACATCTTGTAACGGCAGCGCCACGCGCGCCGGCTGGTTGGGGATGAAGGGCTCCGGCTTTTCATAGCTGTTGCGAAAACGGCCGCGGATTGCTTCACTGCGCACCATCATCTGGTAGCCGCCCAGATGGTGGCCAGGGGCCATGTTTGCGTAGTCCTTCGCGTCATTGGGGAAAACGTCAATCAGCTTGACGACCCAATCGGCGTCCGTGGCCGAAGTGGAAACATGTAGGTCCGCCAGCACCGGACCAGCGAGGGTCAGGGGCTTCGTCAGGACTTCCGTCTGGTAAACCAGCACATCGGGCCGGCGCCCGGCAAAGCGCTGGTCGTCGGTCATGTACTCGGTGGTCATGCCCGTGGTGATCGTCTCGGTGAAGGGCACAGGCTTATCCGGATCACTGACATATTGATCGTGCGCGTCGCCGTCCTCGGCGGGCGCATCGAAGGAGAGTTTGCCGGCGGGGTGGAAATAGAGCGTCTTCTTCTGGACCGTGCGCGGCGGCCAATGGTCGAATTGCCGCCAGGCATTCTCGCCCGTTTCAAACACATAAGCCTCGGGCAGCGTGAGCGGCCCCTTGTCCTTGAGGAAATGCTCGAAAAACGCCAGCTCCATGTCCTTCTGGTAAAGGAGGCCGGTCTTGGAGCCGAAATGGATGTTGCCCAGCCGGTCGCCGTCGCTGCGCGACCAGCCGCCATGCCGCCAGGGACCCATGACCAGCATGTTGAAGATGCCGGGGTTTTGTTTCTCAATCGTCTGATACGTGTTCAGCGCTCCAAAGAGGTCTTCCGCATCGAACCAGCCACCCACGGTCATCACGGCCGGCGCGACCTTTCTCAGGTGGGGCAGCAGGTTGCGGGCTTGCCAGTACGCATCATAATTGGGGTGCGCGGCCATTTCATTCCAGTAGGCTATCTGGCCCTTGAAGTAGCGCGCGTCGGCGTTCTTGAGCGGGCCCATGTCGAGATAGAACTGGTAGCCGTCCGGCGTCTTGTAATCGAAGCGCGACCCGCGCTTGGCTGTCGGCTCGGGACGCGGCCGCCCGAAGCTGGCAAAGAAGTTGAACGCATGGGGCAAGAAGAACGTGCCGTGATGATGGAAGTCGTCGAAGAACCAGTCGGCAATCGGCGCCTGCGGCGACACCGCCTTCAGGGCCGGATGGGCATCGATCATGCCGGCAGACGCATAGAAGCCCGGATACGAGATGCCCCACATGCCCACCCTGCCGTTATGGTTCGGCACATTGGCCAGAAGCCATTCGATCGTATCGTAGGTGTCCGAGCTCTCGTCGATGTCCTGATTCGATGACTTCTTGTCGAGATGCGGCCGCATGTTCTCGAATTTCCCTTCCGACATGTAGCAGCCGCGAACGTCTTGAAAGACGAAAATGTAGCCCTCTTTCTCCAGGAGACGGTTGGGACCCATGCCGCCGGGCAGCCGGTCCTTCTCATAGGGGCCGACGCCATACGGCGTGCGCATCATCAAGATTGGATAATGCTGCGAAGTGTCCTTCGGTGCATAGATGTTGGTGAAGAGCCGGACACCGTCACGCATGGGAATCTGTGCCTGCTGCTTGGTGAAATGCTCGCGGATGTACTTGGCCGGGTCGTCTTTTTGCTGGCCGTAACAGACCGGTGCGCTGACGAACAGGCAAAGGCAGATGAGAGAAATGCGGCTGCTGGAACGTTGCTTCATGGATGTCCTCGGCTGAAGGCAGGAGTTAGCGAATCTTGAAGCTCAATTATAGGAAACTCAAAGCCAAGTCCCCATCTTTAGGCTTCCCGTAGGGCAGGTTTGCAACCTGCCGGGGAGAATCAGGCAGGTTGCAAACCTGCCCTACGCAGATCGTCCCATCGCCTTCGCGCCGTCTGGCTGATACCGTGAATCCTATGGGAGACTTTCAGTCCCTTTTCGGCCGCAATCCGATGGTGACCGCCGACGCTCCCGGCCGCGTGAATCTGATCGGCGAGCATACGGATTACAACGGCGGCTTTGTCCTGCCCATGGCGATTCCGCAGCGGACACGGGTAGAGCTTGCGCCGCGGCAGGATCTAATGGTGCGGGTGTGGAGCGGCGACAAGGCTGCGACTGACGGCATGGTCGGCTATACGCTCGGCGCCGAGTCGCCACGTAAGGACTGGCTTGATTACATCCAGGGTGTGACACACATCTTGCACAAGGAAGGCCAGCCGCTGGCAGGCTTTGACGCGCGCATCGAATCGACGGTTCCACTCGGCAGCGGCGTCTCCTCCAGCGCGTCGCTCGCCGTGAGCCTGATGCGCGCCCTGCGCAAGGCCTTCGCGCTAAGGCTCGATGATGTCCAGATCGCCAGGATCGGCCAGCGCGCGGAAAATGAGTTTGTCGGCGCACGCGTCGGCATCATGGATCCCATGGCGGCCAGCCTGGCCGATGACCACACGGCTCTTTTTCTCGACGCGCGCAGCCTGGCGTATGAACGCGTGCCGTTGCCCCCCGGAGCGGAGCTGATTGTAGTGCACTCGGGAGTGACCCATCGGCTGGCGGGCGGTGGCGGTTACAACACGCGCCGTGCAGAATGCGAGCAAGCCTGCTCCTTACTGAACGTGAAACAACTGCGCGATTTGACGGCGGCCGATTTACCGCGCATCAATGCGCTGCCGGAGCCGCTGAATCGCCGCGCCCGCCATGTGGTTACAGAAGACGACCGCGTCTTGGAAGCCGTGAAGGCAATGCGCGGCGGAAACCTTAGGCGCCTGGGAGAATTGTTCTATGCCTCGCATGCGTCGATGCGCGATGATTACCAGGTATCGGTGCCCGAGATCGATTTGATCGTGGAGCTTGCCCGCCTTGAACCGGCGGTCTACGGCGCCCGGCTCACCGGCGGCGGGTTCGGCGGCTCGGTGGTGATGCTTGCCCAGAAAGGCAAGGCTTACGAGGCAGCCGAGCGCATCGCGCGCCAGTACGTGCAACAAATCGGCGGACGGCCGAGAATCCTCGTCCCCAAAGGCCGGCAGATTAACTAACGCGCTGCAGGAGACATCGACATGCCATCCAAGTTCCAGGTTTCGCAGATCGATCACTGCTCCGTTCTCATCACGGACGTGGAGCGCAGCCGGCGTTTTTACCGGGATGTTTTGGGATTGAGAGAGATCCACAAGCCGCGCACGTTTGATTTTGTCGTGCTCTGGTTTGACCTGGGCAATCAGCACATTCATTTGCTGCTCAAGGACCGCCCTGACACGATCAGCCCGCGCCATTTCGCCTTGCGTGTCACCGATGTGGCCGCCGCCCGGCGTTATTTTCAGGAGCAAGGCATCCCCGTTGCCGAGACGACGCCGATTCCTGGCGCCGATCGGTTCTTCATCGCCGACCCGGACGGCAATCGCATCGAGATCATTCAATGGCTGCGGCCCTACAGCTCGGACGAGAACGCCCCGCGCTAGAAGCCAAACTCGCCGCGGAAGAAGATGCCCTGCGAGGTCAATTCCGCGCGCGAGGCGCCGGCCTGTCCCAGGTACCACCAGTTCTCGAACTCGTAGCCCAGGGAATAGCGACTCCAGTGGTATGACCACCAGCGCGACCAGCCGAGGCCAACCTGCACGCCGAGTGTCGGCACGGCCTGGGTGTGATGGACCGTCGTGGCGCCGCCGACGAGAGAACCATCATCAGCGATGCCCGATACTTCAAACCCCTGGCGTATCTGGCCAACCACCGAGGCGGCCTCCATGCGCGTGAAAAAGCCGAGTCCCGGAACGTTGAACGAGCGCCAGAGATCAAGCCCCACATGCGGGCCGGCGCCGTAAAAGTTATTGCTCGTCCGCTCTTCAATGAACAGCCCCAGGCCGCGCGAATCGAAGAAGATGCTGGCAAAGCGAACGCCGGCTTTCCACTTCATGTCCCAGCGCTCGAGGCTGTACTCGCGGCTGGCATAGTCGAGGTCGATGACGTTCAGGTCGAGCCGGCTCTTGAGCCAACCGTCGTTGCCGTCCAGATCAAAGCCCGGCAGCACTTGCCGGCCTTCCGTAACCAGGAATCGGTAGGAGACCAGGAACTCGCCGCAGCCCTGCTGCATGCGGTAACCTAGCTCGAAGCGCGGAGCGCCGGTCCAGTCCAGCTCGGCGGTCGGCAAATGCACGATCCCGAAATCGGAGCCGTCGATCGTCACGTCCGCCTGCAGACGGTTCTTGATGTGCGGCACCACTACGTTAAGTTCGAGCCCCAGGAACCAGCCGGGCGGCGGCGATTCCGGCCGGTCGAGGAGCGGGTCGCCGCGGAGCAGCGGCCCGTTGCGATCCTGGTAAGGCGTATAGAGCTGCGGCGCGCCTGGCGGTGGCGGCGGCAAGAGAGCAGGCGGACCGGTCAAAGCTGAACCGGGCACAGGCTGGGCGGGAAGCGTTGCCGCGGGTGGAAGCTCTGCCGGCGGTTGTGCGCTTGTCGCCGGCCCGGACGCGCCCGGCGCTGTTGCAGAGCCCGACGGCGCCACTGGCACAGGGGCCGATGGCAGACCCTGCGCGCGAGCCATTCCCGTCGAGATCCCAAGAGCCGCGACCACCAAGAGGACACGGACCTTGCTGATCATTGGAGCCTCCGTTCCGTGAACATTCCCGAGCGGCTCGATGCACAGCGTGCACTCAAAATGGCGCTTATCCGGTCGTCCCGAGAATATCGCTGCCCAGCTTCGGCAATAATCCGTGAAACGGAGCCTCAATACCGAGGACCGAGCCGCAAAGCAAGATTGCTTCGCGGGCCGTCCCTCGCCCGTTCCTTATTTTTTGCCACCTCACAAGCAAGCCACGCGGGGGAGGTGGCTCAGGGCCTTGGCTGGAAGATGCCCATGGCCAAAATCGTCGTCGAAGATGCCCGTTTGAAAGAGGGGAGATGGGCATCTTCGTCGCCTAACGCATGTCCTTGGCGCGTAAGGCGTAACAACACGCC